>JAQBOK010000047.1 GCA_028288085.1 Mucilaginibacter sp. | reverse complement strand
ATATAAGGGAATGATCAGTAGTGCTGCCCGCGGTAAAATTATCTGCCAGGCCATAGGTGAGTATATCGTGAATATTAATACCGGCTATAAGTCCCGCCATAGAAAGTAAAAAAACGCTTCCCAATATTCCGGCACAAAATATTAATGCATTGATCCTGCTCTTGCGGAGTATGGCAACTAATATGGCTATGATTCCCCACAAAGCTGATAAGCGAAATGCCAATCCTATCCCTGCCATTAAGCCACTGATTAAAAAATCTTTTTTATCCTGCGCGATAATGTATTTGTAAACGGCCAGGATAATAAACAGTATATCATAAGTCTCGGTGAAGGCAACATACCTGCCGCCGGTGCCATGCCAAAGTAATGCCAACCCGTAAAAGGAAATAGCCAGCATACCGGCCCGCTCACCGGCAATATGTTTGGCTGTTTTATAGATATAGTAAATGCCAATGGATTGTAATACCGTACCCAGTAATCTCGGAAACCAGTAATTTACCCCAAACAATTTATCTGACAGGCCGAAAATGGCAAAGATCAAAGGTGATTTATTATCTACGCCGCCGGTATAAGGAACCAGGCCGTGCCTAAACCAGTTGCGGCCAATATAATGCCACATGGCCTCGTCAAATGATAGGGCAAAACCATCTGTAAGCAGCGTTACAAATACCTGCAATAAGGTTAGTAGTGCAATAATTTGCAGGAAACCCGGTTTCCAACGCCTGATCGTTTCCCTCAGGGTCATACCATAATTTTAGAATTTATGCAAGCTTTGCCCAAGGCGACAAATTTAACGAACATACGCATTTTACACAGGTATCGTTAGTGCTCATATCCAACGTTTTCCTGAAATTAATAGCTTCTTCGCTGTTTAATATATTTGCCAGTGACGAATCCCTGATATTACCGGTCACCTCATGGAAAAAACAGGGGCGTACACTGCCGTCTGCCTCAATTACAGTGGATACCCAGGGCGCATTGCACTTTTTATATGGGAAAGGGTTCATCCCATAAAATGCCGCGTAGTAATAATATATGTTCTGGATCTTCAGTGGCGACTCAGCGATAAACCCATTATCAAAATCTTCCTGGTTTTCGATAATTATCCGGTTAATTATCGCTTTTAATTCGGGTAGCTCTCTTTCAGATAAAAGGATCTCGTTCTTTTTGGGTTCTTCCCAGGCCATTTGCCGGTTAAAGGCGTGGCTGCTTACATCAGCAGGTAAAAAGCTGATCTGGTCTATCCCCATCAGCTTTGCCTGGTGGATTATAGAGGCCCAGTTCCAAAAATTCAGCCGGTGGATAACTGTTCGTGCCGTAATCCTGAAGTTTGGACTTAACGATTGGATATATTGTACACCATCTTTCAATTTAAGAAAAGCTCCCGGTATATTGCGGATAGAATCATGCAAAGGCTGGTCGCCGTCTAAGGATACGATGATGTCGTTAACCCATTTGATCAATTGTTCTGCATGGGCTTTAATAGATAGGCCCGTGGTGAGCAGTGATACTTTGATGCCGGCATTTTTCAGGATCTCGCATAGCCTGAAAAAATTCTGATTCAGCAATGCCTCCCCGCCCGACATTATCACCTGTTTAGTGCCAAATTCCTTTAACGATGTAAGCAATCCGCTGATGTCTTCCTCGGTCAGCTGTTTCAGGTTTTTATTATCCTTCCATATATCACACATCACACAGCGGCAGTTACAGGCGCTATGAGGCATCAGGATAACGATGGGCAATGCCGTTATCCGGTGCGTTTTTAAAGTCTTGTAGCGCTGATAGGTGTGATATAAAGATGGTATTGCCATTTTTTATTTCCTGAGTACGATCCAATGAAAAGGATCTTTTTTGAAAAATCTATTAAAGATGTTATCCGGATTGAACATGATACGGTATTTAAACCCCCAAAACTCGCTAATAGAGTGGTGATAATAATAATCGGACATTTCGGGAAAACCCATGTGGGTAAAATAATTACGGCTTCGCTGATCGGCTTCACCCACCTCCAATGGATCGTAAAGCGGGGTATCTATAATATGTATTTCACCGCGTTTGCTCAAAATAGCCTGGGCCTGTTTCAACACATTGATCACCGATGGAAAATATTGGAGGGATGCCGCAAAAACGATCACATCAAATGATTCGTTTTCAAAAGTATTGTCATTAAAAGTATCATACATAAATTGCAGGTTATCCTTTTTAAACACCCTGTTAGCCTGGTTAATCTCAACCTGGTTAATATCAATCCCCGTAACTTTTGTATCACTTATGTTCGCCATCCGTGCTGATAACCATCCGTTACCACAGCCTATCTCTAATATTTTCAAATCCCTGCGCTTGCGCTCAAGGTAAGCTATTAACCTTTCGGCCGACCGTTTTCTTATCCTCCATTCGTTGCAATAAGTATGTAATGAATCAATTTCGGGCAGATTCAGTAACTGTTCATCAGTGTATAGCCTTTTCTCCTGCTGCCTGACAGCAATATACAAGTCCTCAAAATCCGGTTTCAGAATTTGGGTGTATTTTTTGGTCGAATTTTTTACAGTCAGGTTCAAACTGGTTTAATTTTAAAATCCTTGTATTTCAGGCTGACGATATTTCCAAAGCCTTTGCAAAAGTTTTATTTCGTACGGATAGCTGTAAAGGTTAATCTTATAGCGTAAAGCGGCTACCATCTTTATCGATCTTCGTTTCAGATCATTCAGCCTTATGTCTGTAACCGTTGGGTAAACGCCATTCAATACCGTTTCAAAATTCCTTATCTTATCAATCATTTCCGGGGTGAGCCATGGGGTGAGCGGGTTTTTGCGCATATCGAAATTTTCCCAGGCCGGGCTTATCCAGTCCTCCAGCGTCTGCGGGTATTTAAAACCCGATTCCAGTACCTGTTTGTATAAGGTTGAACCTTCGGTAGGTACGGGACTATAAGTGTATAGCACAATTTCGGTGCGCGGGTTTACCTGCTTAACTTTCCTTATAAAATCTATTTCGAAATCTATCTGCGCCTGCACCTGTTTTGCTGTTGGTGCAGGTGTTCCAAGCACAAAAGAATACTCAGGGATTATATCAAATTTCTTTAGCCGTTCTGCAAAACGAATGATCTGGTCGCCGGTTTGGGTACCCCCTTTATCCAGTTGTTCCAGTATCAGGTTATTGCCGCTTTCGGCACCAAAAAAAATAATCTTGCAGCCGCCTTCTCTTATCGCGGTTAGCGATGCATCGCTGAATTTATCCATCGTATCGATGCGGGCCATTCCCCACCACGACATATTTTCGGGCTTAATCAGTTTGGCAAACTCAACCGAACGTTTTTCAGATACAAAGAAGTTATTATCGTGAAATTCAATAGCATCAGCACCCCATCTGTCTTTGATGTATTTGATGTCCTTGTATACTGTTTTGGCCGATTTAGCCTTCCATCTTGCTTCATAAATAGGTACCACGGCACAAAACGAACAGGTGAACGGGCAGCCGATACTGGAATGGTAAGCCAGTGTCTTTTCACCAAGATAGGTTCGGCCCAAATATTTTTCCATGGGGTAAAACCGGCCAAGCGTATCATAAGGCAGGGCTGGCAAGGTTTCCTGGTCTATAAGGTCTTCCTTTGCATTTTTAATAATATCGCCGTTGGCCCGGTAAATTATATTTTTTATAAACTCATAAGGCGTGTTATTTTCAAGCGCATCAATGAGCAATGGAAAAGCATGATCGCCGGGGCCGTTAATAATGAAATCTACATACCCCGATTCCAGCACGGCTTTTGGCTGTGTTGATGGAAAATATCCGCCCCATATCATGCTGGTAAAAGGGTATTTTTCCTTGATCGCTTTTGAAAGTGGTATTGATTCCCTCAGCTGCGGGCCAGGCATTACGGTAAAGCCCAGGTAATTGAATTCGCCTGTATCCAGGTAGCTTTCTATTTTTTTTAATGGGTCGGTTTCACAATTTCCATCAACAATTACCCATTCGTATTTGCCTTCAATTGAAGCTGCTATATTTAATATGGAATTTGGAACGCGATGCTTTGCAACAGCGCTTTTTGGGTTGAATAATAATACCTTACTCATTTTATAAATACTCAGTTTAAATAATTTATTGGCTTTTGTAACGATGGGTTTAATCCCCACCGCTACTTTAAAGCCAATACCAATTTACCAATCAATAACTTATTGAAACACACATTGCAAATACGCTTTGGAATAAGACGGGGTTGCCTGCCAACTGAAATAAAATTTGCCGCTGGCAACCATTAAGCACCCAACTTCGTATTTGTATTAAAACCCTTAAACCCATTGATCCCTACAGTTAAAAATTACATACGGCAGCGCTTTTTTAAACGGCCTGTAACAGAAAAAAACTCATCAGAGGCGTATGACCTTTGGTCGCAGGATTATGATGCGCAACCGGGTAACCTGATGCTTGACCTGGACGAGGTTTTGTTTCCCGAACTGGTCAATAAAAATGTTATACAAAACAAGGCTGTAGCCGATATAGGTTGCGGCACGGGAAGGCACTGGTCTAAAATTTTAAAAATGCACCCTTTGAGTTTAACGGGGTTTGATGTGTCTGAAGGGATGCTGAATAAACTGAAGGACAAGTTTCCTGGTGCCCATACACACAAAATAACGGATGACCTTTTTTCTGCTGTAAACGACGATTCTTTTGATACGATAGTGTCAACGCTCACTGTTGCACATATAGAAAATATTGAACAGGCCTTAGAGGCCTGGTGCCGGATTTTGAAGGCATACGGCGATATTATTATCACTGATTTTCATCCCAAACTATTAGCTTTTGGTGGTAAAAGGACTTTTAAACACAACAATGTTCAGTTATCGGTAAAAAATTACGTCCACTCCATCAATACCATAAAAGATATTTTACAACAAAACGGCTTCAAAGTGGTTGCCGACGAAGAGATTTGTATAGATGAAACTATGAAGCATTATTATACACAGCAAAATGCTTTACCGGTATATGAGCAATTTAAAGGCTTCCCGGTTATTTATGGTCTTCATTTTAAAAAAAGTAATGCTCCTGAATAATGTAAAATTAGCTTTAACGGCCAGCAAGGTTAATATCAGGGTGAGTGATGGCAAAATAGCACAAATCTCGCCCCATCCTTTTCCTGCTACCAGCGAAGAGTTTAGGGTATCATTTGATAACGCGATCATTTTTCCCGGATTGATAAATTCGCACGATCACCTGGATTTTAATCTGTTTCCCGCGCTGGGCGATAATACCTATAAAAACTATACCGAATGGGGCGCTTACATTCACAAAAATTATAAGGATAAAATTGCCGCTGTATTAAAAGTTCCCGGCCCATTGCGCGACCAATGGGGCATTTATAAAAATCTGATATGTGGGGTAACAACGGTAATAAACCATGGGAAAAAAATAAAAGATCAAAGCGGTCTGATCACTGTTTACCAGGATTGCCAATCTATACATTCTGTACAATTTGAAAAAAAATGGAAGCTGGCACTTAATAATCCACTTAAAAAAAATATTCCCGTGGTTATCCATACCGGCGAAGGAACTGATGTGGCATCGTTAAAAGAAATTGACAAGCTCATTAGTTGGAACCTTCTGAAAAGGGTATTGATAGGGGTACACGGAGTGGCTATTACCGAAAACCAGGTAAAATCATTTAGGGCATTGGTTTGGTGTCCTGGGTCAAATTACTTTTTACTCAATCAAACAGCTCCGGTAAATCGACTAAAAAAACACACTACTTTGCTGTTTGGCACCGATTCGACCCTTACCGGTGATTGGAATATATGGAGCCATATTCGCCTGGCGCGTAAAACAAAATTCCTGGCTGATAAGGAACTGTATGATACACTGACCATTAATGCAGCAAATACGTGGAAGCTTAACAGTGGCGAAATTGCAGAAAATAAGGATGCCGACCTGGTGGTAGCGAAAATGAAAAATGGCTCAGCTTCCAATTCTTTTTTTGAAACTGATCCGGAGGATATACTGATGGTGATACATAAAGGGAAAATTAGTTTGTTTGATGAAGAATTGATTGCACAACTCAATAGCGTAAAACTGGAAAATTATAGTCGCATCTACATAAATGGCACTTGCAAATATATTCAGGGCAATTTGCCGGAGTTGATGCAAAAAATAAAACAATATTATCCCGAAGCAAGTTTCCCGGTGATATAATGTGCGCCGATATTTAATAGTTTTTGATGATGACCTTAACTCAAAGAATCCGCTCCAAACTGTATAGGGAAACCAAATACCTGGGCCGGGATATTGGTCATTTGCTGGGGTTCGACGAGAGTTTTTACAGAAATGCACGGGGGAGCCGTATACTGATCTATCACGGTATATGCAAGCATGACCATACCCGCTTTAACCCCATTTTTTTAAAACTTAAAACATTTGAGCAGCATTTGCAATTTTACCAGCAATACTTTAATGTAATTTCGCTTGATGATTATTACCAGGAACGTTTTAGCAGGGATAAATTTAATATCTGCATAACGTTTGACGATGGGTATGCAAATAATCATAAGTATGTGCTATCTTTATTAAAGAAATATCAATTGCCCGCTACTTTCTTTATAACCGCTATACGGGATGCCGGGCATGATGTTTTATGGAACGATTTTTTAGGCATCGTAAGTAAATACGGGCCTGCAAAGCTGTTCTATAAAAATGAGCAGTTCTATAAGAACCGTTTTAATAAATATATATCCGGGCAAAGCGGCATGAGCATGGTAGAGATATTGCGTTCAGGTGGCTTTGGTGTTAAAGAAGAAATGATGAAGCTGTTATATCCACTGGTCCCCTACAGAGAAAACAAGCCGAATGATGAAGATTACTGGCTGCAAATGACTAAAGAGCAGATACAGGAATTATCCGCTTCTCCGTTTGCCGGTATTGGCTCTCATGGATATTATCACAATGACCTGGCGTGTATCCCTATTGGCGATGCCGTTGATGAAATGGCGCGATCAAAGCAATACCTCGAAAATATAATTGATAAGCCCATAACCAGCCTCGCTTTTCCATATGGCAGCTACACCCGCGCTACAATTAAAGCTGCTAAAAATGCCGGATACGATCAATTGCTGGCAATGGACTTTTATTTTGCCGAAGACCATGCCGATGGAGCTATGAGAGAAAGATTTACTGTTAATCCCTTTATTTCGCCTGTAAATCAGATGCATGCCACTATAACCAGGAGCTATGAGCGATAATACTGAGAAAAAAGAGTATTATTTTGAACAACTAAGCAAGGATAACCTTGGCGACTTAGATAAATTACATAACGCAGTTTATAACAAACCGCACAATAATGGTTATTTCATAAAAAAATACGATACAGCCTATACAGGTGTAGCCTACATGGGTTTTTTCGCCTATAATGATAAGCACGAACCAATGGCTTATTATGGCGTTATCCCCTGCTTTATCAGGTATGAAGATCAGTTATTGCTGGCTGCCCAATCAGCAGACACGATGACACATCCAAAATACCGGTTTAAAGGATTATTCATACAACTTGCCAACCTCACTTTTGAACTTTGTACGCAAAATGGCATAAGTGTTGTGTTTGGGTTTCCCAATCAAAATTCGCTACATGGTTTCCTGTTTAAATTAAGATGGCAAATGACCGAAACCATGGATTGCTATATTATACCAACTGGTATTATATCATTGGAAACTATATCTAAAAGACTGCCATTCCTGAAAAAAATGTATTCGAAATACCAGGAAAAGGTGTTACGAAAATATCTTTTGCCGCAAAAAGGTATTGAAAATTCTGTGTTTAAAGATGATTTTGCTGGTGTAAACCGTAATGCACATTATGTTAATTATAAAACCTATCATGATACGCAGGTGATTAGGATCGGGCAATCATTATTGTGGATAAAGATCAGGAACGGGTTGGTTATAGGTGATATTAATTGCAGGGAAGAAGATTTTGATGACATGATGTACCATTTAAAAAAACTCGCCTTAAGATTGGGCCTCAGGAATATACAATTTCATACCAGCCATCAAACCAAATTGTCATCCCTGTTTGGTGCCCGGTACAGGGCTGTTCCGTCCTTCCATGTATTGTTTAAAGACCTGGGCTCACATATCGAGTTGGATAAAATTAAATTCACGTTTGCCGATATAGATATCTTCTGACGATGAGATTTGTTTTTGCCAGCTATGTATTCACTAAAGAATTTAACAGCCCCGAAGCCTGGATAGATCGTATAAAAGCCTACACCGGTATACTAGAAGCATTGGCGAAAAACAATCAGGTAACAAGCATTGAACAGATAGACTACGATGGGGAATATTCAAAAGGTGGTGTGCAATATTACTTTAAGCGTTTTTCTAAATTAGGCTTATTATTTCCCCGTAAATTGCATGGTTTTATTAAAAACCAAAAGCCAGATGTGGTGGTGATCCAGAGTCTTCATTTTCCCCTGCAGGTTATCCAGTTGCGTTTGCGGTTAGGCAGAAACACAAAAATAATTATACAAAACCATGCTGAAAAACCTCATAATGGCATAAAAAAGTATCTCCAAAAACTAGCAGACCGCTGTGTTGATGCTTATTTATTTGCATCGCATGATCTGGGGGCCGATTGGGTTAAAGGAAGCAACCTTGCATCAGTTGAGAAGATATATGAAGTGATGGAAGTGTCGTCTGTATTTTCTCCGATGGATAGGATAGAGGCCATATCAAAAACCGGGGTTGCCGATGGCCTGATTTTTTTATGGGTGGGGCGACTTAATGCCAACAAAGACCCTTTGACTGTAATAAAAGCGTTTTTGCGATTTTCTGAGATCAATCCATCGGCCCATTTGTACATGATTTATCATACCGATGAATTATTGACAGAAATAAAAGAGATTTTAGATAGTTCCCCGCGAAAGGATGCGGTTTCATTAGTTGGAAAAGTTCCGCATATTGAATTACAATATTGGTATAACAGTGCGGATGTTTTCTTGTCGGGTTCACATTATGAAGGGAGCGGCACTGCAGTATGCGAAGCCATGTCATGCGGGTGCATGCCTGTAGTAACAGATATTTTTTCCTTCCGGATGATAACCAATAATGGCCAATGCGGATTATTGTATGAAGCGGGTAATGACGCCGGATTATTATCGGCGCTGAAACAAACGTTGCAAATAAATATCCCGGAGAAACAAAAATTATCTCTTGAATACTTCAGGGCAAATCTTTCCTTTGAAGCCATTGCCGGCAAAATTCAGGAAATTGCCGCTTCATTATAATCAAACAATTTCATCATCGCTTTTGTGCTGTCATTTACCGGGTAAGGTAATACCGGGGAGTGGTCCGCGACAGGATTTGCCAAAAGGTCTCTTACCACTTTTAACATATAGCCCGGCAATTGGGTAAAATGCCAGTGCTTTATAATGGCATCCATTGGCTTCACAAAGCTTACTACCTGTGTTCCTGCGTATAATGCCTCAAGGCAAACAACGCCAAACCCTTCGTAAGCCGATGTGTGGACAAATATTTTTGCTCTTTGCATCAATGCCAACACGCACGTATGAGGTAGTTCGCCCATTAGTTCCACATTTTTTTCGAGGTGGAGGCTTTTTATCATGGCTTGCAACGGCTCAAATTCTGGCCCTTTGCCGCAAATAACACCCCTGATATTGGGGTAGTCGTCTTTTAAATATTTTATAGCATCGATAAAAAGATAGTATTGTTTTAAAGGTATAAGCGAACCTGCACCTAAAATATCAATATCTCTTTCTGATGAAGCAGGAATGCCAAACATTGTGGGGTCTATACCAACGGGGATAACATGGCCGGGTTTTATCTTATAGTTTTTACAGAATTCCTTCGCTATAAAATCCGACAAAGCAATTAAAGATTCCTCTTTTGGTTTTATCCACTTAAAATATTTGTTCCCTGGCATGGCATCTTGTCCTAATATCCAGTAGAAGTGTTTTAAGCCGTTTCTTTTTGCAAAAATATTGGCCATAAAGGCACATTCACCCATCCAAAAACTAAGTAAACCAATCAATTCATATTGCTTGTTTAACTTCCTGAGTTTTATCCAAATACGTATCCAGTTGCGCAGCCGGGAAAACCTGCCCTTGTTTTCGCCGCCAAATGCAATTACTGTAATGCCATGCCATTGGTATTCGCTTCGTAAAAAAGGGTATTGGAATGCCAGAACGATGATATTAAGGGACGGAAAATTTTGTTTAAGGTTCTTTACAAATACTTGCTGAGGGGGCACACAGGTACTGTCGGCCTCATTTGCAGGGAAGCCGGGACTAAGGATCACCAGTGTTTTCCCCTGCTTACTCATCAAGCGAAACTATTTTAGTACAAAAAGTTAAACTGGCCTTGTTGTGAGTAATAAACATTATCATTTTGCCCTGTTGTGCAAGTAATTGCAGTTGGTTTAAAATAGCGTTTTCTGATGCCTGGTCCATCTCTCCAAATGGCTCATCCAAAATAAGTAAATCAAAACCGTGGTAAAGCGCCCTTGCCAGCATTACCCTTTGCCGCTGTCCGCCGCTCAGGTTTTTACCATTTTCGGTAATTATCAAATTGATGCCTTCGGGGTATTGCCCAAGCAAGGTATCAAGCCCGCAAAAGGAAAGTATTTCGGTTAATTCATTTACATCATACCCGCCATCAGCCAGCGTTATATTTTTTAATACCGTATCGTGAATAAAAAATGGCTGCTGTTTAATATAGGATATCCTGCTCCAGTAATGCTGCCTTTCGGCGCTGGTTGTTTCTTTATTATTTATGGTGATAGAACCGCAGCCAGGTGTTATAAAACCCAATAACAAGTTAATCAATGTGGTTTTGCCACGTCCGGAGTTTCCTGAAATGCCAACAAAATTGCCGGGCGAAATAGAAAAGTTCATACCCTTCAAAATCTGCTGTTCATTATATTTAAAACCTACTGAGCTGAATTCAACGGAGTTGATAGCAGGAGCGGGGCTATTGTCCTTTATTGCTATTAAGCTATTATCATCCGGCAACAGATCATGTAGCGTAAACTCATAGGTTTTCATCTGCCCGGCACTATTTAATACCTGTACTACCCCGGGAATAATTTTGTAGGCTGCTGCCATAAATATACCAATGGTAAATACATCAAGCGCAGGAGAATGCACGGACCATTTATTGATTACTATTAGTATAAAAAAACCTAAAATGGCAAAAACCTCTATCAGCCTCGATGGCAATGCCTGTAAGCTTTGCTGAGTACATATCAGTTGGTTCAGATGCCGCTGCTGCTGGTAATACCGGTCAGCAAAAAAGTCATTCTTGCCATACACATTGCTTTCAGTATAACCGGCCAATGCTTCTTTTAAGTTCTTGATTGTTTCTATGTTGGTTTTTTTAATGTGCTTGCGAACCTCCTTCAATTGCCGTTTTAACAGCCATCCTAAAAAAGCTACCACCGGCATCAGCAATAGCAACAAAAGAAAAAACAAGCTGGCATGATAAATCAGCACGGCGCCCACGGTGAATAAAACCAACAAACTTTGCGATATAATTTGCTGAAAATTGGTTAAAATATAGTAGCAAAACTCAATGGGTTGATTGCTGATCTTACGGATATGCACTGCAGAATCAATATTAACAAACTTCAAATAATCGTCCCTTAGATAATGCCTTATATTGCGTTCAGACAAGCGGGAGGCCACGCCATAAGTGAAACGAAACCGGGAGGATGAAACCCAATAAGCAAACAGGTTTTTTATAGCGAAAAGAATAAAAAACACGCTTATAAGCAGAATGGAATTTTGATTGGCCAGCGTGTGAGGCAGTATTTGTATATAAGGTAACGCCGAATTTTTGATATAAAAGTTGATGACAACGATGGTTAGCCCAAGAAAGGCTACATCAAGCGCACTGATAATTACATCTAAAAGTATGAGAACGAATAATCGTACTCTTTCTTTTTGATCCAGTATGGTTAGGATACCTGATAAAAAATGCACCGGTGCAGTAATTGTAATATTATAAGTTTGGCAGCAAGCAAAATACTCATTAATAGCTACGCTGTCAAACGTAAATTAGTTGCCTGTTGAGTATATCTTTTGAATGCGATGCTAACAGGTTTCAAAGCAGTGTAAAGCTGAATGACAAGCAGAGCTACCAATCCACCACTTCCCTTAAGTCCTTACAATCCCTCAGCCTTACCTGCATGGTGATCATCAACAAAAACAGGTAAAATAAAATGGAAAATAAAACAGCCTCCAAAACATTTGCAAATATCATTTTAGCCAAAAAAATACTCAAACAGGCGCATCCCATACAAATTATTAAAGGATACAAAGCTTTATTTAGTTCCTTCACATCATTCTTTATAATAAAGTACACGGTTTGAGCCAGGTAGCCGGCCAGGTAACCAATAGCCGCGCCTTCATTTTTATAAAGCGGGATCAAAATAATATCAACCGCCACATTTACTGATAACGTAATAACAAAAGCCGTAAATATCATTTTTAATCGCCCTTTGGCAAAGCTGATTGTCCATAAAAAATTAGTGAGATAAAGCAGGGGGATACAGAGGGTCAGTATAAAAATGGTTCGCTCATTTACCGCACCGTATTTGCCGGCCGTGATCCGGTCGATAACAGGTGTCCAGCATATATTGATAATGACGATTGTAAACGCGGCAATGATCATTTCCAATCTTGCCAGTAATTTCAGTTTTACGATATTAGGCACACCGGTTTTGAAAATGCGAGTAAACCATGGGATAAGCAGGGGCGCTATGGCCAGCAGGGGCAAAGTAGATAATTCAAAAACCTTGTATGCAAAGCTGTACTCGGCCAGGCTAACGGCTGATACAATGACCCCGATAAATATCCAATCGAACCGGGCAAGGGCCGAGGTAATGATCACTACGCCAAACTGCGGAAACGACTCTTTTAGCAAACTGATGTAGGTGCTTTTACTCCATTTAAAACTCAACGGTAGCCCGGTATATCGTTTAAAAAGAAATAGCCCGATCACCAATTCCAGCAGGTCGCCGCTTATAAATACGATAATGACAGACCGCAGCGTAATAATGTGCATCAGGGAGAGGGCTATAAGGGCGCATGCGCGCGCAACGTTAGAGATAACAGACATCCAGGCCAGCAATCTGAACCGTTCCATGCCTATGGCTGATTGCTTAAAAGGAGTTGAAAAGTAGATCATCAGCTTTCCGGCGCCTATTAACAATACCAGGTTGTATGAATTTATAGCCGGTGAAAATAAGCCCCGGCCAAACAGTAAAAGTCCATAAAATGCCAGTCCGGTAAGTAATACATGGCTGATATAAAGAGACAATACAGGTCCTGGTTTTTCTCCTGATGCGATCTTTCTTACGGCGATCTGGTCTATACCAAATGAAAGGATGTTAAATATGGCCAGCAACAGCGCTAATGCCAGGTTGATCTGCCCAAAGCTGTTTTTATCAAGGCTGGTTGATAAAATATAAAATATGATCAGCCCGAATAGCTGGTTAATGATAAGCTGTAAAGTATTAGCGGAAAGATTATTTACAAGCTTTCTTTTCATTAACAGGGGTTGGATTTTATACGATCATGTCAATTTCGACGAGATACCTGCCTACCGCAGGCAGGTTCAAAATGACAATCGGTTTTGAAGCTTTTAATACTCCACCACAAAATTATCTTCCATGGCAGGCGTTTGCTGGTACCCGCGTTTTGCCTGGGCCTTCAATAACCGGTATTTAATTCGGGTATGCTTTGATATCATCTTTGCTATGTTCAAACCTTCACGCCCGTCCATAAACCCTAAAAATACAATATAATTTTTAATGAAATGAAACAGGGGTGCAACGTATAATTTAACGGGTGTTGCCTTTTTGCCGCTGGCTAAATATTTTGAGGCGCTTAGTTTAGCGTAATGTATGGTTTTGTTCAGAAAATCGTTATTGTCCTTTACTGAATAGTGTTGCAGATACCCGTTTAACCTTTTTGTAACAATAGTTGCTGGCAGTATCAAAGTTTCGTGCACGGGTGTTTCCGACCATTTTACCAGCTTGCGGTTAAACAAGCGGACATGATGGTCTCGGCCCCAGGCACCAAAACGTATCAGTTTTTGCCCGTAATATGATTTAAAACGTATATCATATACTATTTCAGGATTGTTAAATTTCACATTGTGCAGGGCTCTAACCAACTCTTCATCAGGCACCTCATCCGCATCAATACTTAATATCCAATTGTATTTTGCAACGGCTATCCCTTTATTCTTATTGGCGCCGTAGCCATCCCAGTTTTCGCGGTATACATTGCACCCGTTTTTGTAGGCTATCTCCCGGGTTTCATCGATGCTGTCATTATCAATCACAATAATATCATCTGAGATTAATTTAGCAGCATTAATACAGGAGGCAATCACTTCAGCCTCGTTTTTAGTAATGATAACAATTGAAACAGGAACCATTTAATTTTGCCTTTTAAAGTATCACGGCTGCCATGCCGCAAAGGTTGCCTGCCGATGTAAATATTTTAAACTTGTGCGAAAATAAAGGGGAACAAGAAACATTATAATAGAAAGTTTCATGGCCGGTTCAACCCGAAATCGGCTGGCTTACCCGCCTTCTCTATTGTATGCAAAGCAGGCTCCTTTTTGCGAAAGTGTGAGTGGCTTGGAATGGGTTGACCCGGCGAATTGCAATCTGCTTTAACGCTTTTATCTGATCAATGAGTTTTAGAAATATTGCTGCAATTTTATTTGTATATTATTCTGATTTTAAACCGAGGCCATTTGTGTTGGTTGTGAAATTAAGAAATTGAATATCAGTACATTGAATTAGGACTATTATTTATTTTTACTATAAGGCAACCTTTGTCATGATAATATCGTGATACTGGAAGATAAGGTTAATTTATTAAGCTAACAGGTTATTACCGAATGGGCGAAGACGAGTTACATCAACTGATCGGGGGCTGTATTAAGCAGGAAAGAGGAAGTCAAAAAATGCTGTATAAAGCGTTTTATGGATTTTCTATGGGTATTTGCCTGCGCTACGCAAATAATCGTGAAGAGGCCGCCGAGGTATTAAACCAGGGTTTTTTTAAGGTTTTTACCCGTATCGAAACTTATGATACATCAAGGCCATTTAAAGCCTGGCTCGGAAAAATAATGATGAATGTTTCCATTGATTATTACCGTGCTAATCTGAAAATGGCCTACACCGAGGATCTGGACAAAGCTGAACACTTAAGCGACGGCGACATGGCAGATAAAAAACTCAATTATGATGATCTTTTGGCGATGATACAGAAACTTCCGAATGCTTACCGGACTGTATTTAACCTGTTTGCAATTGAGGGTTATTCGCATGAAGAGATTGGCGAAATGTTGCATATATCGTCGGGCACATCAAAATCAAATTTGCATAAGGCCAGGCAAAAACTAAAACAAATGATAACTGAGGCCGATTCATCGGGCAAAAACACCAATTATAACGGAGGAATGGGCTATTCGCCAATTGTAGCTATCAATAAGATAGATATGCAAGGCATGTTTTTTAATAAAAATATTAGGGGATGAAATCATAATGTGCTATTGCTCTAATACAGGATCAATAAACTCGTGATTGCCGTGCCTGCGGGCAGGCATGTTCATTGCCACTGAAGAAAAAATACTTTAATGAAAAAGGAGAAGGACGAAGATTTAGACAATTTATTCAGAAAAGGACTCGAAGACCCGGTCAATGATGCCGCATTTAGAGATGCGGACTGGGATGCTATGGAGCAAATGCTCGATAAACGTAAAAAACGTGCAGGTATAATTTATTGGTTGCCGGTAATAGGAAGTGCAGCAGCATTGCTGCTTATATTTTTAGGTTGGTTGCTTTTTAGACCCGAAGTAGTTAAGAACCCAAAACAAAGCCAAATGACAGCCGCCCATCTCTCCAATCCAGATAGCAGCCATCAAAATATAAAAGCAAATACGAATACCGGTACAAGCGGCGGCACCACCCGACAAGCGGCAGATAGCAAGCAAAAAATACTAACTCCTGCCAATTACGCTAAAAACCCGGGCAACCCCTGGCATGGGCAAAAAAGCAAATCGTTCTTTCCCTTATCTGCGGGTGGGGGCCACCGCGATACCGGCGGTATTATTCCAAAAGATATAGATAATAAGCAGCAACCTGGTGTAGCTTTAGCAGCAAACAAAACTGTGGAGAAAGCTGCTGTGCAAAATCAAAGCCAGGCCAATGAACAAAATATGGCTTTAAATACCGCTTCAACTAATAATTTAGCTACAGTTGATACTTCGGTTAATAAGCAGCAGGATAAAGGCATGGCAAGTAATGAACCTAAAAAACTTGTGAAGGCCGCCATTAAACAGCATTTAGTAAACCGCCCGCAGTTTGCGCTTAGTGTGCTTGCTTCTCCCAATCTAAATGGGGTTAATTCCTCTTTTCAACAGAGCAAGGTTGGGGGTAATTTTGGGCTGCTGTTTTCTGTTGGATTTTCAAAAAAATGGTCTGTAAGTACTGGTGCTGCATATTCTATCAATCCATACTTAACCAATTTTGATAATTATCATACGGCGTACCAGTTTAAAACGCAACCATCAAGTGTTAACGCAAATTGCCGCATGCTGGATATACCCCTTAATGTAAATTACCAGGTATACAGCAAACAGCGTAATAAGATCAGTGTGGGTACGGGGTTATCGTCCTATTTTATGTTGCGCGAGGATTACAAATTTAATTATGCAGATACTTATTCTAACGGTCCCACTAATTTTACAGTTGTCAATAAAAACCGGAATATTTTAAGCATTCTTAATTTAAATGCTACTTATGAGCATCAGGTCAACTCAAAAGTAGGTATTACTTTTCAACCATATTTAAAACTGCCATTATCTGATGTAGGGGCCAGCCAGGTGAGATTGCAAACAAGCGGCGTTGCAGTGGGCCTTAACTGGAACTTAAATACATCATTAAAACCGAAGTAACATGAAATATATCTGCATTATTTTACTTGCCTGGATGACCATCAACCAGGCGGGACAGGATGTCTTTACCTGTAAAAACGCCAGGATCAGCCTTTATTCAAGCGCTCCGATAGAAGACATTGAAGCCACCGCAAATACCGGGGTATCGGTTTATACCCCCTCAACCGGCGAACTTGATTTTAGTGTATCTATGCGTGCTTTCCATTTCGAAAAATCATTAATGGAAGAACATTTTAATGAGGAGTATATGGAAAGCGATAAATACCCCAAGGCTACATTTAAAGGCAAAATACAGGAACATCCCGACCTTACAAAAGATGGCACCTATCCTGTAACGGCTACAGGGGATTTTGAAGTGCATGGTGTTAAGCAAACGCGTACTATTAATGGCAGCATTAAAGTAAATAATGGTGTACCAACCATTACATCAGAGTTTATGGTAAAATGTGCCGACCATCATATAGAAATACCGAAGATAGTATTTCATAACATAGCCGAGAGTATACGTATACGGGTAGCGGCTACCTATGCACCATACAAAAGCAACAGTTCATCAAAATAAATACTTAATCCATGAAAAGATCAATTATCCTTTTAGCATTCCTGGGGCTGGTTACAGGTTTAAAGGCGCAGCAAACTGATACAGTAAAAAAAAGTGCCGAAAAACAGCCATCGGCAGATTCGTTGATGAATTCATTAAATACAGATGATAAGCATCCAGCCACAGTAGCGGTTTTTAAGGCAACCCGGCTTATTTTATCGCAAACTACAGAAACTGTAAAGAAGAATAACCTGAATTTTTTGGTTATACACCGTTTTGGCGATATGGCGGGCAAGGTAGGAGGCCCTCAAACGGCATTTGGCCTTGATGCCGTAAACGATGTTTATATCGGGTTTGAATATGGGCTCTCTGATAATCTGAATATTGATCTGGGCAGAAGCACCATTGGGCAACTGATTGAATTAGGGTTAAAATATGCTGTTCTTCATCAAATGAATAATGGCGGCTCACCAATTGCCATCACATTGCGCGGCGAAACAGGGGTAAGGCCTTACGGTTCGTATATTACTTTTGAAAATCGTCTTTCATACCTCGCCCAGGCAATCTTTTCCCGTAAATTTACATCTGCGCTCTCATTAGAGGTGTCGCCCATTTTCGTGCGCGACAATACCCCTATCCCAAATCTGCCAGGCAACGAACAGCAATTTTTTGCCTTGTCGGCCGCAGGTCGATTGAAAGTAACAAAGGGCATGAGCATTTTGCTTGATTATGAACATCCGATTTCCAGTTATAGGCAAAACAGCGCAAATGGATTTTCTGATCCATTAGGTTTTGGTATCGAAGAACAAACCGGCGGGCACGTATTTACAATCAATATCACTAATGCCAGGGCTGTTTCTGAAATTAACTCCTTAAGCGGATCGCAGGCAAGCTATGGAAGAGGTCAGTACCGGTTAGGTTTTACTATTTCACGCATGTTTGATTTTAATCACCATAAGAGCGGGGATAAGTAGTAATATTTACTTCAATGGAGAGGAACGAGTTCTTATCAAAACTGGGCATTGGCCTTGTAGTTGTATGCACAGGTTGTAGCCTGGTATCATGCGGTGGTTCTAAAGGAGGTAACCCCACGCCTGTGGGCGGAACTCCGGCACCGGCAAAGGGAAGCGGCAATTTATTTAGTGTTGATTTAGCCAGTGAACTGATTAATATTGGTGATTCAAAAGTTGTACAAGGGGTTATTATTGTCAGAATAGCCAATGGCGATGTAGAAAGTGCTTTCACCGCAGTGCAGGTAGCGTGTACACACCAGGGCACAGCAATTAATTATAATACGGGACAGGGCATATTCATTTGCCCTTTACATGGCAGCGAGTTTAGTAAAAATGGTCAAGTGCTATTAGGGCCTGCTGCTCTACCCTTACAAAAATATAATGTAACCATTACTAACAACACTTTAACGGTTTCAGCCTGATTGTTAAAATAGGCTAGTTTGTTTTTGCCGGACATATAAAAATATGTCCGGCATTTTTTTTGATGTTTTTCGGAAATAATATACTTTATGCTTTATTATTATAGTATTAAATAATGCATTTTATTTACCGTTAATTATATATTAATCAATAGTTAATGTGTGTTTAATTATTATTATATATTACTATTTATGAAACAACTTATTAATTGTGTTCGTAAAAGGGACCTGATTATCACAGTTAATATTTAATTAGGTTGAAAACACATTTGTTTAAAGTTGTTTTAATAGCTTTTGCGACCCTTTTTTTTGTGGGCCGATCTTTTGCCGCAAATGTTTATGACAGGAGGGAAACTTCTTCAATCACTAATATTACCCAAAACTTATTTATAGCCAACCAGATTAGTTTTAGCAGCGCTACAGCACGGAATGCAGCAGCTAACAATAGCTCAGGTTCCTCAAATTCTCCCTGCCTTAAATTAGATAACTATACAATCACATTAGATGGACAATTTATAGATAATGTAACCTGCATCTCTATTGGCGATTCATATTCAAACTCTTTCGGTGGCAACAATAAGAGCTCGGAGGGGAATTGTGCCAATTATTTTTTTGACTTTTTAAAATTTCAATCATGAAAAAAAGTTTACTCTTTTTTATTGCATCACTTGTTTTAAAAATATCAATTGGCTTGAGGTTTTTTTTCTCGTTAAAAAACAAGTCTGTTTTATTTGCGGGTATCAGCTCAAATGGCGTTAATGAAATATCACCTATTAATAGCGGGAGTTGCTCCCAAAGTAAGATAAGAGCCTCCTGCAACGACAATCATGATAGAAAATCATTTAAAAAATTACCTGTAAAATGGGTTGCGTTTGCTATCGCATTTGTCACTTTTAATCTTTTATTCTTAAATGCCACTTTTGCTGCCAAAAGAAGGGTTACTGCTGTAACTTATGGTACTCAAACCGGAACGGCCACCGCTGGCGTAGCTACATCCAGTATAACTTATAAGATCACATTGTCTGAGTCAGGAACGACCGGCCCATCAAATGATAACCTGCTTTTAACCTGGGCTGGTGGGACACCTACGGGCGTTACATGGGATTTTACTTCAGGTACAGAAACTATTACCAATAGCACCACAACCACACCATCGTTTTTACCAAGTGGTAATAATGGCTCTATTATCACATTAACTGTAACAACAACAAATGCTACGACTGCAGGATCGCATGGTTTTACACTAAAAATTACAGACAATAATGCAGGGGGAGGGCCTTATTCCAGTGCTGGTTTAGCCCTGGTGGTTGCAGCGCCTGTAGCTTCAATAAGCTATACGGGTTCGCCCTTTACTTATTATACAGGTGGCACAATAACGCCGTTAACGCCTACGGTAGCCGGCAGCCCAACCAGTTATTCAATAGGTACAGCACTTCCCGCAGGTTTATCTTTCAGTACAACAACGGGTGTAATATCGGGAGCGGCTACTGTAACCTCGGCAGCAACAAATTATACCATAACGGCAAACTATCCCTTGGGCGTAACCGCCACAACTGTGATAAATGTAAACGTTTTAGCATCTACTATTAGTTATACGGGATCGCTCATTACCTATTATTCTGGTACGGCAATTACAACATTATCTTCTACAGAAGTGGGAGGCAATCCTACAGGTTATGCAGTAAGTCCTGCACTTCCGGCAGGTTTATCTATCAATCCCTCAACTGGTGATATTTCCGGAATTCCCACAGCAACATCGTCAGCCACAACTTATACTATTACCGCTACCTATGCCGGTGGCGTAACAGCTACTGCTACCATAAACGTACAAGTATTAGCGCCGTCTATCAGCTATACAGGTTCGCCATTTACCTACCATACCGGTGCGGTAATTACAACCTTATCATCAACAGAAGTGGGAGGCAATCCTACAGGATATGCGGTGAGCCCTGCGCTTCCGGCAGGTTTATCTATCAACACCTCAACCGGCGATATTTCCGGAACTCCAACAGCAATATCTGCAGCAAATACTTATACCATTACCGCGACCTATGCCGGTGGGGTAACTGCCAGTACTACTATAAACATAACAGTAAATCCTCCGGCGCCAATTATCAGTTATACGCCATCAACAAATGTTTACATACTTAATATGGCTATTACTACCTTAACTCCTGCTAATTCAGGCGGGGCGGCGGTAAGCTATTCAATAAGTACAGCGTTGCCTGCCGGTTTATCATTTAATACCGCTACGGGAGTAATTTCTGGTACGCCAACCGTACTATCTTCGGCAACTACATACACCATTACAGCTACAAACGCAGGGGGTACCGCAAATACTACGGTAACTTTAACTGTAAACCCTTTGCCACCTGTTATCAGTTATACACCATCTACCAATGTTTACGTACTTACTGTTGGTATAGCTGCATTAACTCCAGCCAATACCGGCGGTGCGGTGGTAAGCTATTCAATAAGTACAGCGTTGCCTGCCGGTTTATCATTTAATACTTCAACTGGTGTAATATCTGGTACGCCTTTATCAATATCAGGAGCAACTACTTACACAATTACTGCCACTAATACTGGAGGCAACGGAAGCACCACAGTGAATTTAGAAGTTGATGCTCTTCCACCGGTAATTATTTATGCACCAGCGACTAATATTTACCTGGTAGGTAGTGCAATCACATCATTAAGCCCTACTAAATTAAGTGGTACACCAACCAGCTATTCAATAAACACAGCGCTTCCGGCAGGTTTGTCATTTAATACAGCTACCGGCGTAATTTCAGGCACGCCAACTGCTTTATCCGGGGTAACAACATATACCATAACCGCCAGCAATGCAGGCGGCAGCGGCAATACTACAGTAACCTTGTCATGTGTTAATCCTCCTGCGCCTATTATCAGTTATACGCCATCAACAAATGGATATGTAATTAATACGGCTATTGCCACGTTAACACCTGTCAATACAGGCGGTGCGGCAGCCAGCTATTCAATAAGCACTGCTCTGCCTGTGGGTTTGTCGTTTAACACTGCTACCGGAGTGATTTCAGGCACGCCAACAGTTTTATCTGCGATAACTACCTACACTATTACAGCTACTAACACGGGAGGGAGTGGAAGTACCACAGTAACCTTAACGGTTAATCCGCCAGCACCTGTCATTGCTTATTCCCCATCTACAAATATTTATTCAATTAGTACAACTATCACCTCATTAACGCCAGCTAACACTGGTGGTGCGGCTACCAGTTATTCAATTAGCACTGCGCTACCGGCCGGTTTGATATTTAATACATCAACCGGTGTAATTTCGGGTACACCTACTGCAGTATCAACAGCTACAGTTTACACTATTACAGCTACCAATGTAACTGGTAGCGGAAGCACTACGGTAAACCTTACAGTTAATCCGCTTCCCCCTGTTATTACTTACACGCCATCAACCAATGTTTACACTGTTAATACAGCTATCGTTTCATTAACTCCAACTAATACTGGTGGTGCAGCTGCCAGTTATTCCATAAACACAGCGCTTCCTGCTGGTTTGTCATTTAATACAGCTACCGGGGTGATTTCAGGCACGCCAACCGCATTATCCGGGGCAAGCACCTATACTATAACCGCCATCAATGTAGGGGGCAGTGGAAGTACTACGGTAATTTTAACAGTTAACCCGGCGCCCCCTGTTATCAGTTACACGCCATCAACCAATGTTTACACGGTTGGTACAACTATTACATCATTAAGCCCAGTTAATACGGGAGGCTCATCAATCAGTTATATAATTGGGCCTTCATTGCCTCCGGGCTTGTCATTTAGCAATACTACGGGTGTTATTTCAGGTACCCCTCTTGGAGTATCTTCAGTAATAACCTACACAATTTCTGCTGATAATTCCGGAGGGGTGGGTACTACTACGGTAACATTATCATGTGTTAATCCAACACCGCCTGTTATCAGCTACACGCCATCAACAAATATTTATATTGTGGGCGCAGCTATTACCCCATTGACTCCTGCTAATACAGGTGGTGCAGCAAGTAGTTATACAATAAGCGCTGCGTTGCCCGCCGGTTTATCATTTAATACCGCTACGGGAGTAATTTCAGGTACACCTACCATTGTGTCCTCAGCAACCACCTATACCATAACTGCCACAAATGTTATAGGCACCGGTAGTACCACGGTAACCTTAACAGTGAACCCGCAAGCCCCCGCGATCAGTTATAGCCCATCAACTAATATTTATACAGCTGGTACGGCCATTACTCCACTAACGCCAACTAACACGGGTGGTGCTGCAGTTAGTTATTCTATAAGCACGGCATTACCTGCAGGCCTGTCATTTAATACTTCTACGGGGGTAATTTCAGGGACTCCTACCGGTGTATCCGGGGTAATAACTTATACCATTACTGCAACCAATCCAAATGGCAGCGGAAGCACTACGGTAACCTTATCAGTTAATAATAATGCACCTGTTATCAGTTATACCCCGTCAACAGTTACTTATACGGTTGGTGGCACTATTGCTTCATTCGCGCCAGTTAATACAGGCGGTGTAGCGGCAAGTTATACAATAAATACTACGCTACCCACTGGTTTATCTTTCAATACAACTACCGGTGTAATTTCCGGTACACCAACTGTGGTATTCCCAACAACAACCTTTACCATTAAAGGAATTAATGCTTCCGGAAATAGCAGTACTTCCCTAATAATAACGGTGAGTCCGCATGCTCCTATTATCAGCTACACTCCTTCCACAAATAATTACCCTATTAATGCTTCAATACCCACTTTATCGCCTACAAACACCGGCGGCGCAGTTACTGGTTATGCTTACAGCGCAACAGGAACATCTCTTGCCAGTGCATCATTAAGCGGGCCGAGTTTAATGACTATTGATGCTGCGGGTAATATTTATGTAGCCAACTATAATAGCGGAACAATCAGCAAGTATAGCCCCAGTCACGCCTATTTAGGCACTTTTGGTTCGGGTATCTCATTTAACAGCCCATGCGGACTGGTTTTTGATTCGGCAGGTAATTGTTATGTAATGGATACCGGATCAGGCGCTATATATAAATTAAATTCAAGCGGGGTTTACCAGTCAACCATAATAACTGGATTAGGTCACCCGCTGGGTATAGATATTGATGGATCAGATAACCTGTACATAGCCACCTATAATACCGGTACAGGCACCAATTCTGTAAAAAAATACAGCACTTTAGGCACCACTTTACTTACTGTTTCTACCACTGGGATGAACTATTCTGATGGTGTGGCAGTTAATGTGGCCGGGGATATCTTTGTTTTAAACCGTACCGGGAATAACGTCACGGAATACAGCCCGGCAGGGGCGTACATGGGAGTGTTTGGCAGTGGATATAATGACCCGCTTGCAATATCCATTGATCCTTCGGGAAACGTCTTTGTTGCAGATTCTCACAATAATCAGATCAAGGTTTATAGTTCAACCGGTGTTTTACTTAATACTTTATCCGGATTTACTGATGTGGAAGGTTTTGTGGCTGATGCCAGCGGTAATTTATACGTGTCTGATTATAGCAACAATACGGTTAAGGAATTTACAGCTCTCGGCGGCTACCATATTAGCGCCCCATTGCCACCGGGATTAAGTTTCAACACTACAACCGGTCAGATTACCGGTACACCCACTACAGTATTTCCTGCAACTACTTATACTATTTCGGCTTATAATATTACCGGCAGCGGCACAACTACAGTAACTTTATCCTGCTACGATTCAGATGACTGGATAGGTGTTACCAGCTCCGATTGGAACACTGCCTCCAACTGGCTTAGCGGTGTTGTGCCAACAAATATCGACCAGGCGATTATTGGTGTAAACAGAACCTTTACCAATTTTCCAAATATTATGGCAGGTTCAGGTACTATTAACGTAGGCTCAATAGCATTTGGCAATAAGGGCGGACAGCCAGGGGGGGTTATTGTAAATACCGGAACCACTCTAAATGTGCTGGGTGCCATAACTTACCAAAGTGATGCAAATTCGGGACTTGGATATAGCTGTACGCTTTCTGGTTTTGGTACGCTAAACGCGGGCAGTATTAGTATTATTGCAAACACCAGTTTGGCAAGTTCATATACACAAACTATGGCTTCATACGTTTCCAATTTAAATGTATCCGGAAATATGTCGTTAACATCTTCTAACTCAGGTGCTATACTGTTCAATTCAACATTTAAGCTTGCAGGGGGTACTGCGCTACTTTCGGGTATTGTTCAAACAACCAACACTGCTACCAGTACATCCACTTTTGCTGTGGTACCGGCAACTGCTGCAACCTTGCAGCTTGCAAACACTACCACCTTGTCGGGGCTTTCAGCTACAGGAACAAACGTAATAACCTTTAGCAATAGCGGCACCACAGTAGAATATTCGGGAGCTGCGCAAACAGTTTATACATCTGCCGCCATTACCGGTTTACCTGCAGGTGTAAGCTATCAGAATATTTCATTTTCAGGTACAGGTATAAAAACTCCTTTATCGGGCAACTTAAACATAGCGGGCGACTTTACAAATACTTTGGCTAATGATGCCTCGAACTATGCAGATTTAAGCACCCCTACAGTAAACTTTAATGGGGCCACGCAAAGTTTAGCCGGGGGAGCGGGTAATGGAGTTACGTTTTATAACGTTACTTTTAGCGGTACGGGTACAAAAACCATGTCAAGCGGCCTGTTCAATGTGGCAAGCTCGGGGGTTTTAACCATGCTTGGAAACTGCTCTTGCAACACATTGGCTACGGGAGGGTTCTTAACCTTAATTTCAGATGCCACAAGCTCTGCTTCTATTGCCGCTATACCATCCGGGCCCGTTATTTCTGGTAATGTAAATGTGCAGCGCTATGTAACTGGCGGTGCAGGTTACAGAAGCTACCGCCTGGCATCATCACCCGTTTATGCTTATTTGGTTAGTCCGAACAATGTTTATAGCGTAAATTACTTGCAAAATAGCATCTATCTTACAGGCAACGCTGGCGGTGGTTTTGATAAAACAGGCAACCCAACAATTTATTTATATCGGGAAGATCTGGCCCCATCTAACGTAACCTTTATCAGTGGTAATTTTTTAGGCATAAGCACAATAAATAATGTGCCTGCTCATAATTATTTCCTGAACGGTGGAGGAACCACCTATAATATCCCTGTTGGTAATGGTTTCCTTTTCTTTTTCAGGGGAAACAGGGCAGCAGCACCTTTAGCAACAGAAACACTAACAACTTATACTACTCCTGTAACTGTTACTATGACTGCCACGGGCGTTTTAAACCAGGGCCAGGTAATTGTGCATGACTGGTATACGCCAGGCTCTGCTAATTTAGGCTATACCGGTGCAGGAGCAGGAACCAACTTTGCCGTACGTGGGTTTAATTTAGTGGGCAACCCTTATGCCAGTTCAATTGACTGGGAGCAATATAACACCACTACAAACACAAGCGGGATATATGCCAATAATGTGGGCAATACCATTTATGAACTTAACCCTGTTACCTATAATTACGATACGTATCAAAAAGGAGGTACTTACACTAACCATGGCAGAAGGACTATAGTAAGCGGGCAAGGCTTTTTTGTTTTGGCCACAAGTAGCACCAGTCCGCAGCTTATATTCAATGAGTCGGCTAAGTCCACAAACCAAAATACCGGACTTAATCTTCTAATGTCTTCAGGGGCTAGTATGGCGAGTTTGAATAATGACAACATTGACCAGCATTTGCGTTTACAAATGGCCATGGATACTATTAATACAGATGATATTTATATCGGATTTAACTCATCTGACAAATCACAATTTGTTGTTAATGAAGATGCCCCTTATAAACCGGGGAACGGCAAAGTAAGCCTGGCCAGTTTTTCCAGCGACAATGTGGAGCTGGCTATAAACAGGACTCCTTTGCCAGGGATAAAACAAACCATTATACCCTTATTTGTAAAAGCTCATGATGCTGGTATTTATAAATTAAATATGACTGAAGTAGAGGCTATCCCTCAACTTTATGAGATTTGGCTGATGGACAATTACAAAAAGGATTCGTTAGATATGCGTCAAAATGCAACGTATGCCTTCAATATTTCTACAGATACTAATAGTTATGGTGGTAAGCGTTTTCAATTAGTGATACGCCAAAACCCTGCAATGGCCTTGCATTTATTAGGTTTCAGCGCAAAAAAGGTATCAGGTGGGGCACAAGCAATATGGACTACTGAAAACGAACAGAGCTATACTAACTTTACTGTTGAAAGAAGTATAGATGGGGGTAAAACTTTCGATGTAATAGGTAGCGTGGCATCAAGCAACCTTGGCACTTATAGTCTGCTTGATAAAAATCCTGTCATTGGCCAAAACTATTACCGACTGAAGGAAGAAGATATCAATAACACTATTACCTATTCAAAAATTGTATCGGTTGAATATACAAACACAAACCAAAGCACTATCCTGGTTAGTAATAATTTAAACCTGTTCCCTAACCCGGCAAAGAGTATCATTTACCTCAATATTACTCCTGATGTAAATAACCCAATTACTTATAGTATTATGGTCACAAATAATTTGGGACTTGTGATAAGGCAGGCTACGTCTCCGCAACCGACATGGCAAACCAGTGTTAGCGACTTGTTGCCAGGTACTTATATTGTTAAAGTGCTTAATAGTAAGGATAAAACCCTTGTTGGGAGTACCAAATTTGTAAAACTATAGGTATTGATCTATGCGATTAGGTTATGATCTGCATAGATCATAATATCTTTTGTATAATAGGCAGCGTTCTCTTTAGAAATCATGTCAAGCGGAAGATATTTAAGCGCCTGTACTTCTTTTTTAAACACCAGGTGGTTCACCAATTGATATATCCCCCAGTACCCTTGTCCTTTGGGGTTTTGGTTGATTAAAAAGTTGATCCTTCCTTTGTTTAAGTACTCCAGGTTTTGAGGGAGCAGGTCATAGCCTATCAATTTTATATGATTGATATTGTTTTGCTCAAGATAGGCAGCTATTGAATGTGCCTTAGAAGTGGTAACATAAATACTCTGCAAGTTATGGATGCTTTCTATAATCCCACTCAGCTTATCGGCAAAGTTGGGCAGGTCTGATCTGTTTAATTGCGTACGCATGATTTTATATTGTTCCTCCAGGCCATTTTGCTTAAAATAATCCCTGAAACCCTGTTCCTTTTTAATAAGATGTGCGGCGTTGCTTATTTCTTCATCAATATGGGCTACCAGTATGGTTGATTGCGGATACTGCCCGTAATGAATGATCCCGCCTGCCAGCATACCACTCTGATAAGAGTCCTGTCCCACATAGCTCAGTGCCCCCGAGTCCGGTATTTGTGTATTGAACAATACAAATGGGATGTTTTTTGCTTTCCATTCTTCAAAAAAGGGTAGTGTTTCCCGGTAAAAAATAGGAGCAACCAATATTCCGTCGGCGCCTGCTGCCGTAAGCTGTTTTGCCCGGTGTACGTATGATCCTACGGTGTAGGGATTAAATAAATATTGCTTTATACTTACGCCGTATTGCATTACCGCTGCTTCCGCCTTTTCAAGGCCTTCCATCGGCCCGTGCCAATAGGGATCATAATCAGGATCGGGAATAAGGGCTGCAATGCGATATTTCTTTTTAGAACCTAAAGCCCTTGCTAACAGGTTGGGCTCATAGTTCATATCCCGTAAAATCCGCAGCACGCGCTCCTCCACATCGGGCGCTACACGCCCCCGGTTATGGATAACCCGATCCACAGTGCCTACGGATACTTGTGCCCTTTCGGCAATATCTTTTATTCTGACGTTAGTGTTTTTCATTAATTAGGAAGCAAAAATTACTTTAATGCTTAAATATCAATACCCGGCATAAACAAACCAATTGGAGTTTATTCACAATAGGCCTACTTATCCACATAAATTAAATATTTTGTATGTTTTGGTACACATGCTCAACATTTATCAAATTCTGGTATCTTAGTTCTGGCCAAAATCAGAACCATGAGCAAGCCTGAAGAAGATAATCCGCCAACATTATTCAATCATTATCTTTCATCACAAAATGATGAGTTCAGGCAATGCTTAACTGATCTCTATCTGCTGATCAGGTCCATTGTGCCTGATGCGGAGGAGACATTCAGTTATCAGGTACATTGTTTTAAGCATATTTATATGCTGGTAGGTATTGGTGCCAATAAAAAATATTGCAGCCTGTATACCATGAGTTCTTCTTTAGTAAAAAGCATGAAGGATGAACTGACCGGCTGCAAGATATTAGGTTCAACCATACACTTTAAACCGGGCGAACCTTTGCCTGCAGCACTTATTGCCAGGATAGTAATAGCCAGGAAGCAGGAAAATGAACTGCTTGCAATGGCATGCAAGAAAAAATGAATTGTTAGTACAATAATTTTATTCTTTTTTTTCGATCTCTGCAATGGTTTTCTTAGGACGATGCCGCACTTCATGAACCAATTTTTCACGCATCCAATGTGTAAGCTTATGATGCATAGGTACCAATATTGCGGCAAGCACAACTAATATTACCAATTCAAGCACGGGCAAATGATTGCTGATGCGCTGAACGAACGGATGAATGAATAGGGTGATAAATTCAAAAACCAGCAATAACGAGATCACCCCCATAAACTCTATTACTTTGGGGTGCGTATGGCTTTTGCTTAAAAGTAAAAGTACCAGGAAGAAGAACGGTATAAATATTACTATACCTATCATTTGCAGGTTGATGATCCTTGCCTCTTCCTCATGATGTTTTTCCTCAGCTATTTCTACCTGCCTGGCGGCCTCGTTAAAGCTTAATGTTTGCACCTGTTTAATTTTTTCGGCATTAAACATGCTGTCCTTTGCGGTAAGGGCAGTTTTTAAATAGGCTAATTCAAGATGTTCGTTTTTCCCCCGGTAAATATCAGTAAGTAAGCTGCTGGCGTGGTAAATACCCTCGGGATACATAGCCGCCTTTGCAGCATTTAAGGCATGTTCAGCATAATATATGCTTGAATCGGTTACGCCTGTTTGTTTATACAGTTGCGCCGTGCTGTTATAGGTGTCAGCAAGCCCGCTTTGATCGTTATTTTTAATTGCATAGGTTACACTTAGCCGGTAATAATCAAGCGCTAAAGCATTGTGTCCCATTTTGTAGTTTATATCACCTAAAATAGAAAGGGTATTTGATAAGGTAGACAGATCATTTAAAGCATGTTGAATGGTATAGGCCTGCATTTCGAAGCTTAAAGCGGAGTCTATTTTATTAAGTTTTATGTAGCAATTGCCAATATTTGCAAGTACAATGCTTAGTCTCCTGTTATCATGTAATGCTTCGGCCGCGGCTTTTGCTTTAAAATGATAGCGCAGGGCCTCAACGTTATCCAGTTGATCAGAATAAACGATGCCTATATCGTTTAAACTCATTAGCACCCCAAGCCTGTCTTTAATAATCTCTCTCAGTTTCAACGAACCGAGTAAAAATGCAAGGGCGCGGTCATACTTTCCATTTTTCCATAAAACCACGCCAAGCCGGTCCATACAATCGGCTTCACCTTTACTGTAGGATAGTTTTCTTGCCAGATCAAGGCCCTGCTGCGCATAAATTAACGCGCTGTCTGGTTTGGTAGGTTGTATTTGCCTGCTTAGCTTCCTTAATAATTCAACGCCGGCTGTATCACTGGCATGATTTGCAATCTGGGTCTTTAATGAAGAGATATTATTTTTTTGGGCATACCCGGCAATTGACATGCACACGATCATGAAAGCACAAACCATTCTTTTTACCATGTGGTTTTGCATACGGTATTAGATAATATAAGATGTCTGCGTGGCAGAGTATCTTTAAAAGGTATGGTTAAGTCTCTTGCTTCAAATTCTCGGGATGCCGGTAATATTAGTTATCTGCCGTCTCACCTGCTTCATTAGATGCCGATTCCTCAGCAGATTCACCTGCAATGTTTGATTTTCCTGGCTCTACACCCAATTCACTTACTGCGGCTACTATGCCCATTGAGGTGTTTTTGTCAAATGCTGCCCCCATCGAGGTGTTTTTGTCGAATGCTGCCCCCATTGAGGTGTTTTTGTCAAATGCTTTCATGTTACAAAAATTAAGTTTATACCTAACTAAACACAAACATACATAACTTGTACTATTTTAGTTTAAATGTAAAGCTTATCTAATTGATATGCAAATTTTTATGAGTATTTTAGAATAAGATAAATAACCGTTTACAGGTCCGTTCCAGCATCTGCTATTCAATATTTTGTAATATCCTATGATGGAAAGATCAACAAGGGTATATGGATATTATCGGGTATGTTATGAGGTGAGCTATGCCCCAGCAATTCTTTAAAATGATATTTATTATTTACGAGTACCAGCAGGTCATTATTCATCCCGTTCACCAATACGTCCAGAGCCTTAGGTATATCTCTTTCTCTTATATTGCTGAAGTAAACATTTTCGTATTTCATCGGGTTTAGTATCTCATGTTCAAAAACAGAGCGGGCATAGGTGTCTTCCATATAAGGCAACCCCTGTGCAGAAATATTAGCGATCATTACATTGGCATTCAAATGTTTGGCTAATTGAGTTAAAAAAGTCACCACTTCGTGGCGGCAAAAACGGAGGTCCGTGGCGTAAACCATTTTTTCAAATGCCTTATATTTTACTTTTTCAGGAATAAGCAATATTGGGCAGCCCGATTTGGTAGAGCAGCTTAGCGCCTCTGATTCAATATGTAAAGGGTTGTTCCCCGATTCTGTAATTCCTTTTATCAATACCCCTATATCATATTTCTTTACTATTGGCAATACATCATTAGGTGCATAATCAACGTCGTTAATAAAATGCACCACAGGCATCAACCCGCGTTGCCAGTTCAGTTTCGATTCCAGTTTCTCTATCCAGGCTGTATTATCATCAGATAGTTCCTTAACTATCTCATTAGCGTTTGCAACAACCAGCTCTTTTACCATAGGTTGCTCAGCCTTATCAAACATGTTCCACACGTATAGGTTAGTGTTGGTTTTTCCAGCTAAAAGTAATGCCATTTCGGTTGCATGCTCAGCCTCACTTGAAAAATCATTGAATATTAAGATGTTCTTCATAACCACTTAAATTAGAGTAAAATAAGAGTAATATGCCAGCAGAATTATCTATCTAAAATTAACTAAAAACTGTGAGCATATTTGTGATGTTTGTCACTGTTGTTTAATTTTTATATCAATTTGTTGGTTTTCCTGTAAAAGGATATAGATATAGACAATGTGTATTAATTTTTTAACTTCAGGAGTAGAAAAATGCAAGGGTATATTTTAATCATCCGGAATGAAGTTGATAGTAAAACAAGCTTTTTCTTCGGAAAAACATCAGGAGTTTTTAAAAGCTTGTATAGTGTATATTGAAGGTTTAAAGCAAATGGGAACCTCATTAGCACGCAACCATTGGTAAGGGAAGGGAAAATGATACCGGGCACGCTGGTCGACTGGAAAGAAGGGCATTATAATGAAACGGGCGAGGTGATAGTTGGATATTATCATATTCTTGCAAAAGATAGTGACCATGCTATAGTTATTGCAAAAGGTAATCCTGAGTTTGCTTACACCCCAACCGCGAGGATTGAAGTGAGGCCAATAAAAATGTTAGAAGAATCTACCTCATATATTTATCCAAAAGGTTAACTTTGCATCAAATACAAAAATGTACAACCATCTCTGATGGTTTATATTTTCCTGTGGTGTAATGGTAGCACCTCTGATTCTGGTTCAGAAGATCGTGGTTCGAGTCCATGCAGGAAAACGAAGGCCCTTTACGATGCTGTAAAGGGCCTTTTTCATAATTAGCCATTTTTAGTATAAGGTTAGCCTAATTGCCTAAATACCTTTCACTTCGCCGCCATCCATTCTTATAGCTGTACCGGTCATCCACTTTGCGGCAGGAGATACTAAAAACGCCATTAGCTCTGCAATTTCTTCAGGCTCTCCGTAACGTTCGATATGTGATTCTACAAGAAATTTTGATTTAGCTTCCTCCATCGTCATATGATTAGCTGCAGACCATTTCGTCAAAAACCCAATTCGGCGATTGCTCATAACAGGGCCGGGTAATACACTGTTCACCTGCACACCATCGATGATGCCTTGTTCAGCGAATGCTTTTGCCAGCGCAACGATGGCTGCGTTAATAGTAGCTACTGCAGCAAACCCGGGTTTGGGATCTTCAGCAGAATTGCCTGATGTCAGGATCACCGATCCTTTTGATGCTTTTAAATAAGGCCAAGCCTTAATTGTTAACCGCCTTGCGCCGTGCAGCTTCATTTCGGCACCATCATTCCATTGTTCATCTGTCATTTCAAACAGGTGAATTTGTGGCACCGCACCGGCAATGTTAACAAGCGCGTCGATCCTGCCAAATTTTCCTATGGTTTCCTTGATCACCTTATCAACGGCTGTTACCTGCCTTAGATCGGCCGCAATGATCAGCGGCTCCGCCCCGGCAGCTTTAACGTTTGCAGCAGTTTCTTCCAGTTCTTCTTCCCTCCGGGCGACCAGTACCAGCCCCGAAAAGTCTTTTGCCAGCCTGATAGCAGTTGCCCGGCCTATCCCGGCACTTGCGCCGGTTACTATCGCAATTTTTATTTCCATGACAGAATCTTTTATTTATCAATTATTAATGATTTGATATTTACTTTGGCAGTTTCTCAAAAAAGTTAAGAATTTCCTCACCGATCTCATTTACATGGGTTTCCAGGGCAAAATGGCCAGTGTCAAAAAATTTCACTGTAGCGCCAGGGATGTCACGTTTAAAGGCTTCGGCGCCAGGTGGAAGAAAGAACGGGTCCTTATCTCCCCAGGCAGCCAACAGGGCAGGCTGACTATCGCGGAAATATTGCTGGAATACAGGATACAGTGCCACATTGCTTGCATAGTCTTTAAAAAGATCAAGCTGTATTTCTACATTGCCCGGCTGATCGAGGAAATGCTGATCCAGTGTATAGGATTCTGGCGCTACCAAAGTCTCATCGGCTACCCCGGTAAAATATTGCCATTTTGTAGTGCCCTCTTCCACCATCATTTTTAAGGCAGTACGGTTTTCCTCCGTTGGCTCGGCCCAATATTTCTGAATAGGGTTCCAGTTTTCGCTTAAACCTTCCAGGTAAGCATTACCATTTTGCGTGATAATACCGGTTATTTTTTCAGGGTTGGCAACCGCGATACGGTAACCCACAGGTGCACCATAATCAAATACATAGATCGCAAACCTTTTCAGTTCCAGCTGATCAATAAAGCCCTGGATATGTTTGGTCAAGTTGTCAAAAGTATAAGAAAAATCCTGGTGATCCGGTTTGTCGGAAAAACCAAAACCGGGAAGGTCAGGTGCGATTACATGGTATTGCTCACTCAATATCGGGATCAGGTTTCTGAACATATGTGATGAAGTTGGATAACCATGCAGCAATAATACCAGCGGTGCATCTTTCGGGCCTGCTTCGCGGTAAAAGATATTCAAGCCATTTACCTTAGCATTGCGATAATTTATTTTTGAAGTTTTCATGATTGTGTATTTAGTTTATTTACAATAAAACAGACCACTCTGTTTTTATTAATTTAAATTTTTTTACCCTAAAAAGGATTTGATGTTTTTGGCGATGTCGGCATGGTGTTCTTCCAATGCTAAATGGCTGGTATTATAAACATGGAGTTTTGCTGAAGGAACATCCTTTTTGATCGCTTCGGCTGCCGCAACCGGAAAAAACACATCGTTTTTACCCCAAACCAATAACAAACGCGGCTGTGTTTCTTGAAGCCATTTTTGCCATGTGGGATATTCGGCGATATTAGTTGCATAATTGTACAGCAAGTCCAGTTGTATCTCTTCCTGACCAGGGCGGTTAAGATAATGCAGCGCATTGATAAAGTGGTCAGGATTAATTTTGCCAGGATCTTTTGCTCCATTCAGAAAGAAAAGCTTGATGCCATCTAATGTCAGCAGGGGTTTTACCAACTTCACGGTTTCCTCGTTGCGATTTTCAAGGAAAGGACCTGCGTCCTGCATCGCCGGGCCTAATCCTTCTTCATAAGCATTGGAGTTTTGTAAGATGTAATTATTGAAAATGCCTGGCCTGCGGATTGCAATCCGGAAAGTGATGGGGCCGCCGTAACCAAGCGCATACACATTTGGCTGTTTCAGTTCCATTTTTTCCATGAACCGCTCCATCGTCAGAGAAATATTTTCGAAAGTGTACGCATAGTCCTTTTTGTCGGGGATATCGCTGTTGCCAAATCCAGGGAAATCCGGCGCTACTAAATAATAATCATCTTTCAGGTCATTCATTAATTCCTGAAATGCACTCGAAGCATTTGGCACGCCGTTAAACAAGATGATCTGTTGTTTGGATTTATCACCGGCCTCCCTGTAAAAGATGTTAATGCCATCTACATTAACTTTTCCATAATTAATAATTTGCGTTTTCATTTTATGTTTGTTAATATGTTGTTATCTGTAGGTTGAATTTTTTTATATTTCAAAGGTATATAAATTAAATTAAAACAGACCAGTCTGTTTTAATTTAATTGTAAAATATTCTCATCGCTTTATTAGCTGAAGCATTGTGTTAATCAGATATAGTGAGTATTTACAATAATTTATTGACAACTTCGCGCGCGGCTGTCACTGGCCAGGTGTCGTCATGTACCTTATTGCCAATCAACGCTCCTTCAAACAACACATAAATTTCGTCTGCCAGATCCTCTTTTTGAATTGGCGTTAGAATCTCAGCAAAAAGCCTGCGCACACCATCCTTTTGCTTTTTGATTTGCCGCCTCACTACGGCTGCATCTTTTGGTACTTCAGAAATGATATTTAAAAAGTTACAACCGTAATAATCTTTTTGCTGTACAAGTTCGATGAGGAAATCAAACACACCCAACACTTTGTCCTTGGCTTTGGTATGTTTGTTAGCTGCGGTTTTAAGCGCTTCATCGGTGGCTGCGCCGGCCGTTTCCAAGTAGGCCATTAATATCTCTTCCTTTGTTCTGAAAGCAGTATATAGGGAAGATTTAACCACACCGGATTCTTCAATGATCTGGTTGATACCAGTATTGCCATAACCTTGTTCGTAAAATAAACGTGACGCCGTATCAATTATATTTCGCCGGATCGAATTTTTCCTTTCATTACGCATGTTCAAAAATAAGATAATTTTTGCAAACAGACAAGTCTGTTTTATAGTAATTTCGGATACTGAATTGGTGGTTAATTAATTCTTCAGCAAACCAATAAGTATTGAACACTAATTAATCTAATAGACTTGGCCAATTTCTTCAAATCATGTATGAATTGGTTCGAAAACTGCACAGTAAGGTAAGTATCATATAAATGAAAGCCTTAGGTTCAAAGATATGAGGCTTTTTGGTTTCGGCCTTCTCTATATTAGTGGTGCAGTATAGTACTTATCAGCTGCATATTTTATATTTACTTCTTAAAATGATTCATTTAAATTCAGGAAGAATCCTTTGTTGCCGTATCTGCCAAAAGCGTAATCCAGCGCCAGGTTGGTGCGTGTAGCTTTGTTAAACAATACCCGCAAACCTGCACCGTAGCCCGGCTGAAATACCTGGAATAGTCTGGTGCCCTGTTCATCATTGGCGGTTTGCATACTAACGAAAGTAACACCGCTGATAAATTTGTTTGCTAATATAGGGAAGCGGAATTCGGCTTCTGAATCGTTAAATTGAGTGCCCTTAAAATATTGGGAGGTATAACCCCTGCCGCTTCTAAAAGATACATCTCTGGCAGTACCGGGTAATTCAAGGTAGGGTATTGAACCGCTGAGCAGGTACGAACCCCAGTTCCAAAGAGCAAGCACAGTTTCGGGGCTTACATCTGATAAGCTAAAATATTTCCTGAAATCGGTAGTAAATTGCATGGAGTTTTTTGTGCTTCCTATCCAGGTTTGATTAACACGGAAGCCTGCATCAAAATAAATACCCTTGTAGGCACGGTTTGGATTGTCACGTGTAATATACTCTACATTAAAAAGAAAGCCGTTTGCCGAGTAATGATCCTGGGGAAATCCATGCTGGTTGTTATAAACACTTGAGGGCGTTGCATTGTTTAATGTATCCTTGTTTGTAATGTCCCGCCTTACCTCAAATGACATCCCGGCCCCGACAAAAAGGTTTTTCTCCACTTCCTTGTAAACCTTCTCCCTGCCGTTAAAATAAAAAGAATGGATAGGATAAACTTTGTGCGTGGGATCCGCCAGCACCTTGTCTGCATCGCTTCCTCCGTCAACTTGCCGGCCTATTCCTAAACCATAGTCAGGCGTTACCGTTTTTGCGACTACCAGATTACCCTGAAAATTCCACTTGTTACCGGGAGTAAATATATTATGATTAACATAAAAATAAATTATCCCCTTGCTGGTAATAGAAGCCGATGTTGCAGCAACCGATAGGAGGGTATTAGGATCATTGCCTAATTTTCTGCCTGCCACAGCCTTAATTCCCAGTTGGGCGCCAATGGTTGGGTTAGCAGCAATATTGGGTACAATAGTAATACCCGACCCTTTATGCAATGTATCGGCCTTTTTTTTGGGATGGAGAATATTCCGGGTTAAATCGCCAAAATCATACTGCTTATTTATGTTATCAACCGGCTTTTTATCTTTTAAAGTTTTAGCACGTAAAGAATCTGCTTTAAGAGAATCAACCGGAACAATTACCTGGCTGTGGGCAAGTCCCCCTATGCTGATAAAAAAGAATAATAATAGCAATTTTAATAAAAAACGCTTTCCATAAGTTGGGTTAAACTGCACTATATATAAAGGTATAAAAGTTCAAATTCCAATAAAATAATTAATGTTAGCTATAATAGTTTTTAAACCAATGGATTGGTCGAATGTTTTTATACCTGGCCATTACGCTCAGCATTAGCCCTTAATTATAATTGATTATTCGACGGCTGGTTTTATAAACTACAAACAATGGGGCTAAAGAACGATCTTTTATATTAATAAACTTGCAAATTTTTTTAATTATATAAATTGGTTCGAAGGGTATTGTAGGGAAGCAAAATTATAGGACCATATATCCATGTATAATGTAATCCCCGTTTCCCAATATTTTGTGTTGCTTGCCTGAACTTATTATAGCCGCTAAAAATTATAACTGCAATTATTGGAGATGATATAAATTGATTTACAGTATTTTAAAAACAATAATAAAGTTAATGTTGTTACGTATATAATTAACAAAACTAACTTTATGATAAGGGTATCGCTTGGGATAAAGAAGCAAGATGGCGGTTTTTTCAATATTGATTTTGAACCGGTATTTGTAAAGTTCTCTGACGAGGTAGTGCGTAGTATCGGTGTTTCCAAAATGTACGAAGCTTCCGCTTTTGACGAGGATCAGGATGACACAGGCAACCGCAGATATCTTGGTGAGATCCATTTTAACGGGGATGATCTGTCCCAATGGAAATATACAGGCACCGATCTTAATAAATATGAATTAAGACAGTTAAACCGGTATTTTAAAAATTATAAGGTATCCGGGGCAGACGACTTCTAAATGTTCGCGTGTATTTATTAAGTTCATCTTTCGTGCTTTCCAACTATACTATGAATCTTTTACAGGTAATTCTACCCGGGTAAAAGAAAATCCTCCCACAACGGAGAGAATTTTCAATGTTCCACACAAAATTTAAAGACATTTGACTAAAACAAAAAACCCTGCTTCGGCAAGGTTTTCTTATGGTATTAGTTTAGTTTAAGTTTCAATATCAGACATCGAATGAAAAATCTTCATCGGCTGTTTTAGTTACTTCAGGCGATTCGATGAATTCATAACGTTTTTCTACAACTTCCTGGTTGGCTTTGATATACTCTACAGTATCTCTTAAACCTTCGGCAAATTTTTCGAAATCTTCTTTATATAGAAAGATTTT
>JAQBOK010000046.1 GCA_028288085.1 Mucilaginibacter sp. | reverse complement strand
AAGCTGGTTTGCTGACGGTAGGAGAGTTAGTTTGCTGACGGGGAGGATATTATAAAACTTGTCATTGCGAACGATAGTGTGGCAATCTCTACGGAGGTATGTCGCGAGTGATTAGCGTTGCTGTTAGGTTTGTGGTTTATTGAATGTTGTTCCGCTCATGGCCGCGGAAGGCCTAGTCACTTTTGTGCGACAAAAGTAACCAAAAGCGGTGTCAGCAAAAGGCTTCTTTCGCTCATGGCCTTTGCCCTGCCAAATCAGTCAAAACCACGGCTGCAATCTTTTGCCCTACTGCGTTCGCTCATTCCCGAGCTTCTGCAAAATTTGCTATGCCCTTGCCGGCGCTCGTGGCCTGCATTGTTTTGGCTGATTTCGGCCGAAGCTGGTTTGCTGACGGGGGAGGCAAAAATTCGTCATGGGTAGGCTCTCGAAGCCTGTTCGCCGGCAGAAGCTGCGCGGTAGGGTCTGCCCATCATGCTTATACATCGCAGCAGCTGGGTTGTGCTTGCAGTACTTTTTTTGAAAACTTTGAATTTAATACCCTGATAATCAGATGTTCATGTTTCTTCACGGTGTTCACGAAAAAAACGTGAACATAACGGAGCGCAATCCTTTGGCAAGATGTAACTACTTGTTTAAAACAATTCTATCAGGTCACTTAACCCGTTTATGGTAGCTATCTGCTCCCCATCTACCTTACCAAAGCCATAATTGGCAAAAACAAAAGGTACACCGGCTTTTTTTGCCGAATCATGATCGCCCCAGGTATCACCAATATACACTGGTGCCGCAAGGTTATAATCGTTCACAATATCCTTTATATTTTCGGCTTTCGGCTGCCCCTTGGTGCCATAGCATTGGTAGCCAGAAAAATAATTACTAATAGGGCTGTGTCTTAAAAACGTTTCGATATAGCCACTCTGGCAATTGCTCACAATGTACAGCTTGTATTTGCCCGCCAGGTATTTAATGGTTTCCTCAAGCCCGGGGTACATATCGCCGCCGATGGCATTCAGGGTATCAATCTCACTCTGGGCACAAATGGCTTTAAAATAATTTCTCTTTTCCACATCCAGATCAGGCAGCAATACTTCAAATATCACATCATAAGCCATCCCGGTTATTGATCGCACACGCTCCTGCGTAATACTGTCAACAACATAATCTACCTGTTTGCGGGCTTCTTCCCAGGCAAGTGCCACATTTCCGGTCGAGTCCCAAAGTGTGCCGTCGAGATCAAAAATTACGCTGTCGAATTTGTTTTTTAATGAGTTGCCCATAGTACGTGCTAATGCGGCAAAAATAGCAGATTTATTTTTGTAAGAACAATAACCATTTCACGTTATTTGTAAACGCGCTATATTTAAAAACTTAAAGCGAAATTTAATGAAAACTATAAAATACATCCTCGCCATTGTGCTTTTTATAACAGTTTATAAAACACAGGCTAAGCCGGTTGATGTTAACAGCGCAATAAACAACGTATTAAAAAACTACCTTGGAGTTAAAAACGCCCTGGCAACCGATAATGGCAAAGCTGCTAATGATGAAGCTAAAAAACTCGCAGCTTCGCTTAAAGAAGTACCTGTAAATCAAATGGATGCAAAACAAAAAGCTACATGGGATAAATATGCCGAAAAGCTGCGCTATGATTCTGAACATATTGGCGAATCTGATGCAATAGCACATCAGCGCGAACATTTTGGAAGCTTGTCGGCCAATATGCTTGCTGTTTTAAAGGCATTTCACAGTAACGACCTTGTAGTTTATCAGCAATATTGCCCTATGGAAAAAAAATCATGGATAAGTGAATCAACTACCATCAAAAATCCATACCTCGGTAAAAGGATGCTGAATTGCGGGGTAACTAAGGAAACATTTAAGGCAGCTAAGTAGCAGCAGAAGCTTCCTTATTTCTCAAACCTGGAGAAATCACATTCCAATGCGTCCCTGTTCCATTGGCCGGTATTGGCAGCAGCCTCGTAGGTAGTTTGCAGAAATTGCATTAAAACATCTTCCGGGTTGTCAGACCGTTGAACTACCTCATATAACAGCAAAAACTCACCCAATTCCGCACTAAAAAACGCTTCATTAGGTTTAACGGGCTGTTCGCCAAAGTTTGCTGGCGCGGGGTAGCAGTATGAATAGAAAGCCGGATGCGGAAATTGTTCATTGCCGGGCCAGAACCCACACGAACTTACTTCGTGCGAATAAGCCTCCTGCATCACACTTACAGGTATATTTGGTGCCCCGCCAGGGTGCAAAGGCGCTGTGCGACCAGAAAACCTGGTAACGGCAAGATCAAAACCTCCCCAAAAAAAATGTACCGGGCTAACTTTGCCTGTAAAACTCGCCCTGAACTTTGTAAATACGTTATGAATATTTACCAGTGCCTGCCAAAAATTACGCATACTTTCCGCGTTGTAAGACTGATGGGTTTCATCCCGTTCAAATGGTATGGCCGGTTCAACTTCATTTGGCGATGCATATATATAAGCATCTATTTGTACGCTGTCTAATTTTTCAAATAGCTCCCTGTAAAAATTAGCTACGCTGCGGGGGTAAAGTTCAACCCGGGCAACGCCACCATTACTGGTGATAATATGCAGCACGTGGTGTATAAAATCAAAATCAATCTGAAATAGGCCCCCCTCATGCGGAATACTGCCGGTAGTTAAACCGCTGGCGCTTACATAAAGCGTTACATGCCACGAATGGTTTAACCAGGGCATTTGCCTCAACCGTATTTTTCCAACTATTTGCGTCCACAGGTGCACGGTGGCAAGCGTATCCTTCCAGTTATCAAATGCCAGTTCAGGCCATTGCTGTTTATTCGTTTTATCTGCAACCATCGCTTACACCCTTTCTTGCTTGCCTGTCTCCAGGCTTCTGTAAATGGCGTCTACTACCTTCATGTCTTTCATCCCCTCTTCGCCGGGCACACGTGACTGCTTATTCTGATTAAC
>JAQBOK010000032.1 GCA_028288085.1 Mucilaginibacter sp. | reverse complement strand
ATAAATGGCCAGATCTATGATTTTGGAGGTCAGTTCATATACGTTAAACGGGAAGGACGATGGGACTTCGGTGCAGGTATTTCTCACATACCCTTTCAATATGGTTTTGGTACCAATACTTTCCCCGTACATAATGTAAATGGCCAGAATCTTACTGTTTTGTCACAAAACACTGACGTTTTAAGGAATTTCCAGGATGCAGCCAATGTTTTTACAGCCTACCCTATTTCTAAAACAACAAGACTTGAATTTGGAGCCGGTGCGACAATAAATTATTACAGAGTTGACCGGTATAGCGATTATTACAAACTGGACACGGTTACAACATCTAAAGGAACAACAATTAACACCACATACTTAGGCTCTGATAAAAACAAGATTTCAAACAGTGACGAGGGCAAACTGATTGGCGCGAATCTTAATACCTATTCGCTTTTTTCGGTCAATACCGCATTGATCGGAGATAATTCTTTTTTTGGCGTTGCTTCCCCACTTGAAGGTTTTCGATATAGGATACAGGCAGAATATGATTTTGGTACATACCATTTTTTTGCTCCTTCCGTTGACCTGCGCGAATATATCCGAGTTGCTCCTGTAACATTTGCTGCCAGGCTGCTTGGTTACGGGCGTTTCGGCTCGGTTGATGGTTTATACCCCCAATATATTGGCTATCCATTTTACATAAGGGGATATGAGGCTCAAACTTTTTACAATAATAAGTCCGTATCTAATGGGTTTACTATTAATGAATTATCGGGAAACAACTTAGCAGTTGCCAATTTTGAGGTTCGGTTGCCATTTACAGGGCCCGAGAAACTTTCTCAATTTAAATCAAAGTTCTTTTTCTCTGAACTTAATTTGTTTTTTGATGCAGGTTTAGCCTGGAATTCAGGTGATAAGATCTATTTACAAAAAAATCCACCTGTAATCGGTTCGACACCTGCGCTTGATGCAAACGGCAATGAACAATTTGTGGACGGAAAATTGGTAACTAACCCAATATATGGCAGGGTTCCGGCGTTGAGTGCAGGCATTTCATTAAGGGTTAACATTTTTGGCTACTTTGTACTGGAACCTTACCTAGCAATACCATTTAACCGAACTGATATTAGTAAGCCAGTGTTTGGTTTAGGGTTTACTCCGGGCTGGTAATATAGTATTGGCGGTTATTACAAATTTGCCACGATATGAATGCTTTTAATCACATCATCGGAAAATTTTACAATACTGGTGATGCAAACATTTATTATGAAATAACCGGTAATAAAGAAGGTCCGGTTATCCTGTTGCTACATGGCGGCTTTGGAACTATCGAGGATTTTAACCCAATTATGCCAGTATTGAATGAAAAATATTGTGTGATTGGAATAGATAGCCAGGGACATGGTAAATCATCGTTGGGTACCAAAAAGCTTAGTTACGAAATCATGCAGAAGGATATTCAGTCCCTATTGCAGCATTTAAATATTCAGAAACTAAGTATCATCGGCTTTAGTGATGGCGGTATAACAACTTATCGTTTGGCAGTGTTTAACCCGCTAAATATTGAAAAGATGGTTACTATAGGTTCAAGATGGCATGTAAATGATGCGTTGCGGTCAGAAGAACTCTTTTTAAAACTGACACCCGAAAGCTGGAAGAACAAGTTCCCTGAAATGGTTACACTATACCAAAAATTAAACCCGGAACCTGATTTTGATCATCTGTTTTCTGAAGTGATCGGGATGTGGCTTGACAAAGGCAAATCCGGGTATCCAAATGAACAACTAAAACAATTGGCTTGCCCTCTCCTTATAGTAAGAGGCGATCAGGATCATTTAATATCTGGAAAAAGCGTTGCAGACCTTGCCGGTTTGGTTAAAAACTCCATGTTATTAAGTATACCATTTGCCGGCCATGCCGCGTTTAAAGACCAGCCTGAAATATTTAAAATATCGCTTCAGCTATTTTTAAATTAGCTAATATTAATCGTTATACAAAATATGCCATTTCATCAACCATACATTATGAAAACATCTATTTTATTTGTGCTTTTGTTAATCAACGGGCTTTTTGCATATGCTCAAAAACCCGACTCCACAACAAATAAAACGGATAAAACAACAGTTGTTGCCAGATCAGTAATGAGCCCATCAAATGATATCATTCAAAATATATCATCATCGCCGGAATTCACCATTTTTACTAACGCCATAAAAACCGCCGCCTTAACAGATAATTTTAAAAGCAATGGGCTTATTACAGTATTTGCACCTACTAATAAAGCATTTGGCCAGCTTGTTGCAGGCAAATTGGATACGTTATTATTGCCGGCACATAAGGCAGAATTGACGGGATTGATCCTAAACCATGCATTAACCGGGATAATAAGTTCCAAAGACATAGAAAAGCAAATAAAAGCTGGCAATGGCAAGGCAACTTTTACAACACTATCCGGTGGAATATTAACTGCACGTATTAATGAAAACAGAAATATCGTTTTAACTGATGAAACAGGCGGGGAAAGCGTGATAAGCCGCTTCGACATACGACAAAGCAATGGAATGCTGCATATAACTACAGGGGTATTAATCCCCCAAACAAAATAATGTCATAAAATAATTTCAGCAAACCATCTTAAACCCAGCTACGTAATTTCGAATAATCAAATTATTAAAATGAAAAAGATACTATTTATAACAGCTTTATGTGCTGTTGCTGCTTTCAGCGTTCAAAACAGCAACGCCCAAACCAAAAAAAAATTGAACAAACCAGCTTCGGAATGGAAAAAAGCATTAACACCAGACCAATATGAAATTATGGTGGAAAGCGGCACTGAACCACCTTACAAAAATGCTTACTGGAACAACCACGAAAAAGGTGTTTATGTAAGCGCGGCTACAGGCGATATTTTATTTAGCTCGGACGATAAATACGATAGCCATACAGGTTGGCCAAGCTTTGTGAAGCCCTTTGACCCATCAAAAGTTGAGGTTGTTAAAGATAATAGCCTGGGTATGACACGCGATGAAGTGATCGAAAAAAGCACAGGCTTGCACTTAGGCCACGTTTTTGACGATGGTCCTGCTGACCGTGGCGGCAAACGCTATTGCATGAATTCGGGCGCACTAAAATTCATTAAAAAGTAACCATTTTACGTGCAGCACCTATTGAAGGACGTAATAATGGTCTTACCCTGGTGTTGCTTTCAAAGTTTAATCCAATGGTCAGGTCTACCCAATCCGGGTTTACAGATCTGATCATTTTTTCTTTTTGGGGCCGGGTAAAAGTGCTCACATATTTAAAACGATCCATCGCTTGCTCTTCTGTATTAATCTCTTCAAAATAAACCAGGCGGTTAAGGTGTTGCGCACTGTCAAAGAACAAAGTAGGCATTTGACGATAAAACTGTAAGGTTTTTAATAGATCTGAACACAACCCTACATGTAAATTATTCCTGTTTCTGTCTGTGATGATGTAAATAAAACGTTTCATTTAAATAAAAATTTGCTGTTTGAAAAATAATTACTAATTTTATTGGCATAAAAATACTAATAATTTTAGCAAATGCAAATTTTATGTCATTAATTTCATCAAATATTAAATTTCTTAGAAAAAAGAAAGGCTTAACCCAGCAACAGTTTGCTGATCAGGTAGGTATAAAAAGGTCGTTGGTTGGCGCCTATGAAGAAGAAAGGGCCGAACCGAAGTATGAATTGCTAAAAAAAATAGCATTATTTTTCGAGATCACTGTAGATGATTTTATTAATGAGACGATAAACGAAAAATGGGCGCCAAAACCCAAAGGTGATCCAGCCAATTTGCGCATACTGAGTATATCAGTTGATAAAGAGGATAATGAGAATATTGAAATGGTTCCCTTAAAGGCAAGCGCGGGTTACCTTAATGGTTATGCCGATCCTGAATATGTAGTGCAATTACCCAAGCTATACCTGCCTATGTTTAAACAGGGCACCTATCGCGCTTTTGAAATAAAAGGTGATTCCATGCTTCCATTGGTATCAGGTACTGTAATTGTAGGTGAGTACCAGGAAAACTGGGGAGATATTAAATCAGGCGAAACTTATGTGATCATCTCAAAAAGCGAAGGCATCGTATATAAAAGGATAAACGGTAAGTTTAAAGATCAAAAGAAATTAAAGCTCGTATCTGACAACCCGGTTTACGAACCTTATGAAATAAACGGTGAGGATATACTTGAAGTATGGAGAGCGAAGGCTTATATCTCAACCCACCTGCCCCTGCCAACCCCTGAGCCAACCATGGAAAGCCTGACAAGTATGATGGCACAGATGCAACGTTCTATTTCTAACTTGCAACAAAACAAAAATTAGCTTTTAAATAAAGATTGTAAAGAAATAATCTAACCGGTCAACTGACCGGTTTTTTGTTTTTTGAGAACTTTTTAGATCTATACCATATGTGGCTATCTGTTTAAATCACAAAGCAACAATTAAGTTACATAGGGGTTATTAAACTATTACCTTATAACTTTATCAAAAGATTATATATCAAAAAAACTAAAAAGATGATGAAGAAATTTTTGTTAATGTGCTGTTTCCTTATTGGAATTACAGCTGTAAGTCGTGCACAAGGTGGCGGCCAGAGAAGAAGCCCTGAAGATCAGGCTAAACAGTTGCAAACACAACTTAGCCTCAATGATGACCAGACGGCTAAGATCACAGCTATTTACAAGGTACAGGCTACTAAAAGAGATAGTATCAGAACCGCCTCAAATGGTGACAGAGAAGCCATGATGAAATCGATGATGCCACTGATGATGTCAACAAACGATAAGATCAAAGCTATTTTGACTGCTGATCAGGCTACTGCTTATGATAAAATAATTAAGGAAAGAATGGACAGGATGAGACAGGCTGGAGGCAACAACTAAGTTACCACGTAAAACTATTATTTATAAAGGAAGCGGCTATCGGCCGCTTTCTTTATTTTAGCCAAAATTTTAATCATTGGATACCGCAAAAGAATTTATTAAGTTAAGGCTTGAACAAAGGCTATCAAACGGTATTTACAGGAGTTTAAAACCTGAAAGTAACCTGGTTGATTTTTGTTCAAATGATTATTTAGGCTTTGCACGTTCACCCATTTTAAAAGAATGGATACAGAAAGAAGTACATGCAAATGATCAGGCTTTAAATGGATCTACCGGCTCAAGATTGCTGTCAGGAAATTTAGCTTATACCGAAACTCTGGAAAAGGAAATAGCCGCATTTCATAAAAGTGAAGCGGGGCTGATCTTTAATTCGGGTTATGATGCCAACCTGGGTTTATTTTCTGCATTGCCCCAACGGGGTGATACCATTATTACTGATGAACTGATACATGCCTCCATAATTGATGGGGCACGCTTAAGTTATGCCAGCCGTTATACTTTCAGGCATAATGACATTAATAGCCTGGAAGATAAGTTAAAAAATGCTAAAGGCAATTGCTATGTGGTTATAGAAAGTGTTTATTCTATGGACGGTGATACACCTCCAATAAAAGAGATATTAACATTAACAGACAAATATAATGCGCAATTAATTGTTGACGAGGCCCATGCGGTTGGTTTATATGGAAAGGGGCTGATTAACCAGTTTAGGCTTGAAGATAGGGTTTTTGCAAGAATAGTGACCTTTGGAAAGGCTTTGGGCTGCCATGGTGCGATAGTTTTGGGAAGCACTCTTTTACGGGAGTATCTGATAAATTTTTCAAGATCATTTATTTATACCACCGCGGCATCGTTCCATCAAATAGCGGCTATAAAAATGGCTTATCAATTGCTGCCCCAGTCAGCAATTGAAGTGCAGCAACTCAGTGATAATATTCGTTTCTTCAAACAAAATGTAATTGCTGGCACTGGCTACACTTTATTGCCAAGTGATAGTGCAATTCAATGCCTGGTTGTAGGCAGTAATGAAAAAGCTAAGCAAATGGCACAACAGCTACAAAATGCAGGTTTAGATGTGCGCCCTATTCTGAGTCCCACTGTGCCAATAGGAACAGAAAGGTTAAGAATATGCCTGCATTCTTTTAACACAGATAAAGAGATAATTTCAATTTCTGATATCATAAAAAATTGACACATGACTAACAATAAACCTTTATTTATTACCGGGATCGGAACCGGGATCGGCAAAACTATTGTGTCCGCTGTTTTGGTTGAAAAGCTAAAAGCGGATTACTGGAAACCCGTCCAATCCGGTGAACTCGATAAAAGCGATTCCTTAAAAGTAAAAAGCCTGATATCAAATAAGAATTCATACATCCACCCAGAGACTTATAAACTTAGCCAGCCTTATTCTCCTCATAAATCAGCAGCAATTGATGGAATTACGATAGATCCCGAAAAAATTATTCTTCCTCAAACCGACAATACATTAATTATTGAGGGGGCAGGTGGTTTGATGGTTCCCTTAAAAGACCGTTTTTTAATGATCGACCTGATCAAACAACTGGGAGCAGAAGTTATCCTCGTTTCTCAAAATTTCCTCGGAAGCATTAATTATACGCTCTTATCGCTCTTTGCCTTAAAAGAATACCAAATACCAATAAAAGGGATCATTTTTAACGGGGTGAAGGATATCTACTCAAAAGAATTTATATTGGAGTACTCGGAAGTTAAATTATTGGGGCATATACCCGAATACAACGAGATCAATAAAAAAGCCATTATTGAAGCCGGTAATTATATCGATCTGTAATTCGCGGTGCCATATTTTGCGAAATAAAGAATTTGCTTCAACTTAGCGTACAATTATAAACATCCATACAATGAAAAATATTACTGTTATTGGTTCAGGTACAATGGGTAATGGTATAGCGCACACCTTTGCCCAAAATGATTTCAGTGTTTCTTTAGTTGATATTCATAATGAATCGCTGGCCAAAGCTTTACAAACCATCTCCAATAACCTCGACAGGCAAATAAAAAAGGGCGCTATTAACGAAAACGCGAAAGCTGCCACCCTTGCTAATATTAAAACTTATACCGATTTAAAAGAAGGTGCAGCCAATGCCGACCTGGTTATAGAAGCCGCTACGGAAAACCGGGAAATAAAATTAAGCCTGTTTAAACAGTTAAGCGATATCTGTAAAGAAAATGTAATTCTAGCATCCAATACTTCGTCCATATCTATTACACAGATTGCTTCTGTAACAAAAAAACCGGCCAATGTAATAGGTATGCACTTTATGAACCCAGTACCCGTAATGAAACTGGTAGAGGTAATAAGGGGTTATGCAACCAGCAACGAGGTTACCAGTACCATAATGGAATTGTCTGTAAAATTAGGAAAAGCCCCTGTTGAAGTGAACGATTATCCGGGATTTGTGGCCAACCGTATTTTGATGCCGATGATCAATGAAGCTGTATACACTTTATATGAAGGTGTGGCCGGAGTTGAGGAGATTGATACAGTAATGAAATTAGGCATGGCGCACCCCATGGGTCCTTTGCAACTGGCTGATTTTATCGGTTTAGATGTTTGCATTGCAATTTTAAAAGTTCTGTATGATGGCTTTGGCAATCAAAAATATGCTCCGTGCCCATTACTGGTAAATATGGTAACGGCGGGGCATTTGGGCATAAAATCAGGTAATGGCTTTTACAAATATATACCCGGCAATAAGGATCTGGTAGTAGCTGCTAAGTTCAAACGATAAAGTTAAATTTAAACCATTCGTCTATTTGTTTGTCAATAAGTTAATACTTAGAAAAACATATACAGATGAAAACATTATCAAAATTAGGGATGATCGCTGCAATAGGTGCATCTCTATTCCTTACATCCTGTGCAGGCGAATACTATGTGGCTGATCAACCTGCTGACGTTGTTTATGAAAGACCCGGCCCCCCTTATTCGGGCGCGGTATGGATAGAAGGCGATTGGGTATGGAGCGGAGGAAGGTACGTCCATTCGAACGGCCATTGGGCAAGGGCTCGTGCGGGGCGTACATATGTTCGTGGAAATTGGGTTCATGGCCCGCGTGGTTATGCATGGCACAGGGGACGTTGGTCAAGATAATTTTTAAATGTGCAAATATGAAGATGTGCGAATGTGCAGATTTTCTTATAATTTGAGATCCACATATTCGCACATTTTCAATTACATCCTTTCAGGCACTTCAATACCCAGCAGTTTCATGCTCTTATTAATAACCTTTGCTGATGCAACTGAGAGCTGCAGGCGAAACTGCTTGGTTACCTCATCTTCTGCCTGCAATATTGATTTTTCGTGGTAAAATTTATTAAAGGACTTAGCCACTTCGTAAACATAGTTAGCAATAATGGCGGGGCTATGCCCAACAGCCGCCAAAGCTATCGTTTCCGGAAACTGGCTCAATGCCAATATCAGGTCCCGCTCCTCGGCATACAATGATGTAATTTCGTTCTTTAATGTGGCATTCAGCTCCACCCTGCTCAATACCGAACGTATACGTGCATGGGTGTATTGTATAAATGGCCCCGTATGCCCCTGAAAATCCACTGATTCATTCGGATCAAACAATAATCGTTTTTTGGGATCAACTTTTAACAGAAAATATTTTAAAGCGCCCATGCCAATAGTATGAAATAGCTGCTGCTTTTCCTCCTCACTATATTCTTCAACTTTTCCAAGGGCCTCAGTTTGTTCTTTCGCAGTTTGCTCCATCTCGTTTATCAGATCATCAGCATCAACTACCGTTCCTTCACGGGATTTCATTTTACCAGACGGAAGATCAACCATACCATATGACAAATGATATAAACCCGTTGCCCACTGTTTGCCTAATTTTTGCAGGATCAGGAACAATACTTTAAAATGATAATCCTGTTCGTTTCCCACCACATAAATAGATTCATTCATGTGAAAATCATTATATTTCAATTGGGCAGTACCCAAGTCCTGGGTCATATAAACAGAGGTACTATCGGCAAGTAAAACCAATTTCTCATCCAGGCCATCCGCAGTAAGGTCTATCCACACCGATCCATCCTCTTTTTTAAAGAAAACACCTTTCTCCAGCCCTTCGTCAACAATATCTTTTCCCAATAAATAGGTATCAGATTCATAGTAGAATTTATCAAAGTCTACCCCCAACGCTTTATAAGTTTTGCCAAACCCGTCATAAACCCACAAGTTCATGGTTTTCCACAGGCTGATCACCTCATCATTGCCAGTCTCCCATTTTTGAAGCATTTCTTGTGCTTCCTTTATCATAGGCGCATTTTTTTTAGCTTCCTCTTCAGTCTGTCCAAATGATCTTAGTTCCTCAATTTGCTTTTTGTATTCTTTATCAAACAAAACATAATACTTGCCAACCAGGTGGTCGCCTTTTTCACCTGTTGACTCCGGTGTTTCACCATCTCCAAACTTTTGCCATGCCAGCATAGATTTGCAGATATGTATCCCCCTGTCATTAACCAGGTTCGCCTTGATTACTTCGTAACCGGCAGCTTTTAATATCTCAGCTACTGAATACCCCAGTAAATTATTACGAACATGTCCCAAATGCAACGGTTTGTTAGTATTTGGTGACGAATATTCAACCATTACCTTTTTGCCATTTGGTTTTGATACGGCAAAGTTATCCGGCAATATTTCGGTATATAATTTATCTATCCAAAAAGCATCAGTTAATGAAATATTAAGGAACCCCTTGATCACATTAAACCCGGAAATTTCCTTTACTTCATTTTTCAGAAACTCTCCTATTTCCGTACCGGTTTGCTCCGGCGATTTGCGTGAAAATTTGGTAAGCGGAAATGTAACTATAGTAGTTTGACCTTCAAATTCTTTACGGGTAGGCTGCAAACTGAGGTCAGCAGCATTCAGATCAGTTTGATATAAGGCTTTAACAGCTTTAACAGTAGCTTCAATAATAAAATCCATCCGCCAAAATTAATTAAAAAGCCGCAACCGCTGCACAATTAATTATCTAGATAATTCTAGGTAGATTTGTGCCCGATTATAGCCTTTTTATGTCTAAAAAAAATAACGGTTTTAAGATTGATGTAACTTCTGAAATAGGCGATCTGCGTTGCTTATTGATTCATAGTCCGGATAGTGGTTTGGGCAAAGTAGTACCTTCAAAAGCCCAGGATTGGCTATTCGAAGATATTGTGCACCTGGATACTATGCGTAAAAACGAGTACGATTACTACGTTAAGCTGTTAATGTATTTCCTTGATCCGGCTAAGATAAAAGGCAAGCTTCAGCAGATCGATTCTGTGGAAAACGACCGTGCATTTTTCAAACCCGATAACAAGGATTTTCATGCGTCGGATAAAGTGATCGAGCTGCAAAACCTGCTTGCTGATATTTTAGTTGAAGGCGACATCCGCAAAAAGCTGGTGGCTTCAGTTTGTGCTATTGAAAACTGCACTTACAGGTTACAGCAAAAACTGATAGAAACAACCCCTATAGAACTTGCTAAAATTTTCATCTCGGGATCATTAGGAAATGATGAGATGATATTCGCCCCGATACCTAATTTGATATTTTCAAGGGACATAGGCATCGCCATTAATAACTATATGCTACTCAATAAGCCTGCAAAAAAAGCACGGTCGCGCGAGACCTTATTGGCCAGGTATATTTTTTTCAATCACCCATTATTTGCTGCTTACCAGAATAATATACTGGAAATACCCGAAACCATACATCATTTTTTGCGCCCCGGTGAAGACCAGGATGAAAAGACTACACTTGAGGGTGGTGATGTAATGATGGTAAGCCCGCAACATCTACTGATCGGCTGTAGTGAACGTACCTCACTAAGTGGCGCCAATGAAGCCATGAAATTGTTATTTGAAAACGATGTAGTTAAAAAGATAACCATTGTTAAAATTCCGCATAAACGCGATTACATGCATATTGATACCATTTTTACACAGGTTAAACGTAATGTATGGGTGTTATTGGGATCACTTTCTGCTGATGAAAGCTCGAATGAAAATACAGATGCTATTGCCTGGTTTTCTGATAAAAAATCCAAAGACAAGCCAGAGATAGTGCAGTTTGAAAAGGGGAAAAACAAACCGCGATTATTTAAAAGCCTGGAAGAACTGCTAAGTGATATAAGTGAAAATGATTTGCAGAGCACAAAAAAAACCAAATTCATATATTCGGGCAACCACAAATTCCCATACGATGCCAGAGAACAATGGACAGATTCCTGTAACCTGCTGGCGGTAAAAGAAGGCGTAGTTTTAGGTTATGATCGTAATGATAAAACTGTTGAAGCTTTTGAGAAAAAAGGCTTCGAAATAATAAAAGTTGCGGAATTACTTCAAAAATTCGAAAACGATGAGCTTGATCCGCAAAGCATGAAAGACACGTTGATACTGATGCCATCTTCAGAACTCTCCCGGGCGCGTGGCGGTTTCCATTGCATGAGTATGCCGCTTTTTAGGAGTAAAGTGTTATAGTAAGTGCCCGGATTGAAGATGATTTAATAACGAATAACTAAATGAGCAACTCACAAACTACATCTCATATACTCATGATCCGCCCGGTAAACTTTGGCTTTAATGAGCAAACCGCCGGAAGTAACGCTTTTCAGAACCGTAATGTGTCACAGCAAAAGGTGCAGGATAATGCTTTAAAAGAATTTGATAACCTCGTAAATATATTGCAGGAAAATGGCGTTGAGGTTATCGTCGTAGATGATACACCCGAGCCACATACACCCGACTCTATATTTCCTAACAATTGGGTATCGTTTCATGATGACGGCAATGTATTCCTTTACCCCATGATGGCCGAAAACCGGCGATTAGAACGCAGGGAAGATATAATAATGGACCTGGAGGATGAATTTAAGATTAAGCATGTTATCGATTTGAGCCGGTTTGAACACGAACACAAATTTCTTGAAGGCACAGGCAGTATGGTGCTCGACCGTGAAAATAAAATAGCCTACGCCTGCATTTCTCCCAGAACAGATAAAGATGTGCTTGACCTGTTTTGTTTACAAAGTGGGTATAGGCCGGTTCTCTTCCACGCGGTTGACCAGGGCGGCATGGATATTTACCACACCAATGTATTGATGTGTATAGGCAGCCAATTCGCGGTTATTTGTTTGGATAGCATTACAGATGAGGATGAAAAAAATTCGGTAACAGCCGTGCTCAAATTAACCCATAAAGACATTATCGCCATATCCTTTACCCAGATGAACCAGTTTGCAGGCAATATGCTTGAATTGAAAAACAAATCAGGCGATAGTTTATTGGTGATGTCGCAAAATGCTTATCAGTCATTGGATGAAGGCCAGAAAACAACGCTCGAAAAACATTGTAAATTATTATATGCCGATATCAATACCATTGAAAACAACGGTGGTGGCAGCGCCCGCTGCATGATAGCTGAAGTGCATTTACCACCTATCAATTAAATTACATTGAAGAGATAAAATTTGTGTTGCAAGTAGGGCACATATTCCATTAAAAAATTACATTTTTGGCAAAATTTTAAAGAATGCAGAGTTACCAGGAGTTTCTTGATTTAAGTGTAGGTTTTCCGCAGGAAGGTTTTGAGATAATCGATGATGAATTATACTTTCATGATCTTAATTTGATGGAAATGATAGAAACGTACGGCACCCCGTTGCGTTTCACTTATTTGCCTATTATTTCGAAAAAGATCCAGCAATCGAAATTATTGTTTCAACAGGCTATTATAAAAAACAATTACCGCGGAAGCTATAAATATTGTTATTGTACCAAGAGCTCGCATTTTAGGCATATTGTTGAAGAGGCGCTTAAGAACGATATCCACTTAGAAACATCCTCGGCTTTTGATATGCCGATGATTGATGCCCTGGAGAAAAAAGGGGCATTAAATAAGGACGTTACCGTAATATGCAACGGCTTCAAAACATTCCAATACAAACAGTATATTATTGATATGCTACATGATGGCTTTAAAAACATCATACCTGTATTAGATAATAAGGAAGAATTTAATCTTTATGATGATGAGGTTGAAATGGACACACCCTGTAACCTGGGTATCCGGATAGCGGCTGAAGAGCAGCCCGACTCGCAATTCTACACCTCGCGTTTGGGTGTACGTATGGAAGATATTATTGATTTTTATCACAATAAGATCGAAGACAACCCGAACTTTAAGGTTAAATTATTACACTTCTTTATCAATTCGGGTATTTCTGATACGCCTTACTATTGGAACGAACTTGAAAAGTATGTAACTCTCTATTGCAAATTCAAAAAGGTAAACCCCGACCTGGATACTCTTGATATTGGTGGCGGCATGCCTTTTAAAGATTCATTGGTATTCGATTTTGATTATGAATACATGATCAACGAGATAGTGAGCCGGATAAAGGAAATTTGCGCCGAACACGATACGATGGAGCCTGATATTGTAACCGAATTTGGTAAATATACAGTAGCTGAGGCTTCGGGTATTTTGTATAAAGTATTGGGCCGAAAACAGCAAAACGATCGTGAAAGATGGCTAATGCTCGACGGGTCATTTATTACTAACCTTCCGGATGTTTGGGCATTGAACCAAAAGTATATCTTGCTGCCGGTTAACAACTGGGATTCTGAATATGAACGGGTGAACCTGGGTGGTATTACCTGTGATGGACAGGACTACTACAACCAGGAAGCTCACATGAACAGCGTATTTATGCCCAAGACACGCAAGGTACAATACTTAGGCTTTTTCAACACGGGAGCATACCAGGAAGTATTAAGCGGCTACGGTGGCATACATCATTGCCTGTTGCCCTCACCAAAGCACGTAATTATTCGCCGTAACAGGGACGAGACATTCAACTTTGAAGTATTTGGCGAGGAACAAAACAGTAAGCAGGTATTAAAAATTTTGGGTTACACCACCTAAACCACACGGGTTATAAACTTATTAAGCCGATTAATGTTAAGCTATTATGCTCAATATTAAATCGGTTTTTTTATTTCTATCCTTATTTTCTGTTGTATGCCCTGCAACTACTAAACAGCAGCAGGATAGCACTTATAT
>JAQBOK010000025.1 GCA_028288085.1 Mucilaginibacter sp. | reverse complement strand
GAAATACAAATAACAAGTGAATAACACCAAGACAAGAAAAAAGCTTCAGCCCGCCCTGCCGGTTCTTACGCTTTTTTTGTGCTGCGCACAGTGCAAAAGCTAAACCGGCATTCCCGCCATACACCCGGCCCGCTTTTCCGTCAGCCTCACGCTCTTTTTGTTTTAAAGTCAGTAACCAGCTTTCCTCCTCCCGTCAGCAAACCAGCTTCGGCCGAAATCAGGCAAAACGATGGCGGCCATGAGCGCAGACAAGGGCATAGCAAATTTTGCAGAAGCGCAGGAAATGAGCGAACGCAGTAGGACAAAAGATTGCAGCCCGGGGTTTTGACTGATGCAGGGCAAAGGCACTGAGCGAAAAGGAAGCCTTTTGCTGACAGCGCTTTTGGTTACTTTTGTCGCACAAAAGTGACTAGGCCCTCCGCGGCCATGAGCGGAACAACATTCAATAAACCACAACCGAAGCCAAACAAACTGCCCCAATGAGGCACTAATCACCCCCGGCTTGCCTACGTAGAGATTGCCACGCTATCGCTCGCAATGACAAGTTTTATAATATCCTCCCCGTCAGCAAACTAACTCTCCTACCGTCAGCAAACCAGCTTCGGATGAAATCAGCCAAAACAATGCAGGCCATGTGCGGCAGCAAGGGCATAGCAAATTTTGCAGAAGGCCGGACCTTGGGCGAACGCAGTAGGGCAAAAGATTGCAGCCCGTGGTTTTGACTGATTTGCAGGGTAAAGGACATGAGCAAAAAGAAGCCTTTTGCTGACAGCGGTTATTCACTTGTTATTTGTTTTTCAATGGAGTTGATGAAACCGCTACGATAAGTCCTGGTTACTTTTGTCGCACAAAAAGTCACAAACCCCTCACGCCGATTGAGCGAACACCATGTATTAAGAAAAACCTACCTTTTATTCACCACTATCTTAATCTTTTCATAATCATTCAGCGTTTTAATAATAGCTGCTGGTTTTCTCCACTCAAACAGGTGGATAAGCCATACGGTGAAGCGCATAAACCCGGTGGTGGCTACCAGGCTTTCAGCTAATTGTTTAATGGTGCTGTCGCGGTTAGCAATACATTGGGTATAGGCATCACCCTGCTTTTGTGCCAAATCTTCAGCAAAGCACCAGGCTCCATCCCTGGCATTGCTGATGCTGAACTGTATCAGCGGTGAATTATTGGTAGCATGCAGCCCCAATAAGGACAATAAAGGCGAAACCCGGCCAAGCTCGTTAAGCACCTGGTAGGTTAACGATGATATAACGGTATTGATGGCATCAAAATCTTGTTGAAGTGATGTAAGGGGCTGGTTACCGCACACCGCCACGGCTGCAATACCCAAATCCAGGTTGATATGGGCGTTCATACCCAGCAGCAAATGCTGTAAAACCAATACGCCACCCTTATCGGCTTGTTCAAACGCCACCGCCCATGATGCAGTAGGTTTCTGACGGTTTTTCCACTGACTATAAGCATCCAGGTACCGACTGGCAAACACCACATCAAGTTCCCCCATCAACGCCCCGTTTTGGAACTGCCCTGCGACAATGCCTTCCTTTACGCTTTTTGTTACTTTTAAATATAGGGCGGCAAAGTATCCCAGCCTGCTTTTGCCGGCAATACAATCAGCAATAATTTTTTCTAACGAGATGATGATATCATCAATAGTTTGAGCTGCCATTTACAAGGTAAAATTTGGAAACCTTGTTTAAAGATAGGATAATTTATGCAACCGGTCTTGCGCCTTTTTTAGCAACGGGCGTAAGCGGCAGTTTTGATGGCATCAATTTAAGTTGAGTTATGATAACATGGCCCACCAAAAATAAAACAAAATAAAAGCCCAATGTTTGCAGCCAGGTGCCCACGCATAAAGAGCTGATTAATAGTTGGTAAGCTTGATGTTCCATTTAGGGACTATAAAGATACAAGAAAAACCGAAAAAGCAATTAAAAGTTTCACTTTGCCAATTTTTAATTATTCTGCAACAATAATTAAGCATTGGTTTCAAATTATAGCCGTCTTTTTATTCAAACATGGCGTTTTTTTCTTAAAAATGGAATCCGGGCCAAACACAGCTCAATTCTTTTACACAACAATCCTGCTGTAGGCAAGTACCCGGTCCATTTTTTCATAAAAATCACAGCGTAATACGCTTATTTTACCTGTGATGTGGTGTTACAAATTAAGGTCAGTTGTCGTTTGTTAATATTACTTTTAATGCTTTTTCTTTTGCTGCATTTCCAAATGTATCATAGGCTTCAATTACCTGGTCTAACCTAAAATGGTGGGTTATCAGTTGCTTAGGCTCTATCTTTTTTGCCTGTACGGTTTTTAACAACAAAGGCGTGGTAACAGTATCAACAAGCCGGGTAGTAATGGTGATGTTTTTTGACCATAGATTTTCCAGGTGAAGGGTAACACTTTTTCCGTGTACACCAATATTAGCAATATGACCACCCGGAGCAATAATTTCCTGGCATAATTCAAATGTTGCCGGTATGCCTACGGCCTCAATGGCTACGTCAACCCCTTTGCCGTTTGTAAGGCTCATTATTTTGTCTATCGCGTTTTCGCTGGCGCTGTTTACAGATTTAGTTGCACCAAAAGTTTTTGCAACATCCAGGCGGTTATCGTCCTGGTCTATCATAATAATTTCGGCAGGCGTATAAAATTGAGCTGTAAGCAGTGCGGCCAAACCTACGGGTCCTGCGCCCACAATGGCTACTATATCACCAGGCTTTACCTGCCCGTTTAAAACACCACATTCAAAACCGGTTGGTAAAATATCACTCAGCATCACCAATGCTTCTTCATCGGCGCCTGCCGGGATAGGATAAAGACTATTATCCGCATGCGGGATCCTTACATATTCGGCCTGGGTACCATCAATAAGGTTGCCCAATATCCATCCTCCATCTTCGCAATGCGAGTACATGCCTTTTTTACAATATTCGCATTTACCGCAAGATGTAATACAGGATATGATAACATGATCGCCTTTTTTGAAATTACTTACACTGTTTCCAACCTCTTCTATTATGCCAACGCCTTCATGCCCTATTATTCTGCCATCGGTAACCGCCGGCACGTCGCCTTTCATAATATGCAGATCGGTACCGCAGATGGTTGTTTTCAGGATTTTAACAATAGCATCTGTTGGGGCTGTTAGTATAGGTTTGGGTTTATCTTCCCAGGATTTTTTCCCCGGCCCATGATATACCAAAGCTTTCATCGTTTTTGCGGTTGGTTTTACTTCCCCTGATTTTTTATCGGTTTCGGGATACACTAATGCTTCCATAATTTTAAGTTTTAATTGTTAGGAATACTTGTACTACAAATATGGGTGCATACCAGTTTATAATAAATGATTGTCGTCATTATTAAAAATGACTGATTCCATTTTCGTTCTGCAAAACATACTGGTAACTAAGAATTAAAAAGTTTTTTAATTTGGATAGCTATGCGCTGGCGCCTCATGGGTTGTATTATTTTGACCGATTTTGTTTGAAGCTAATCTGTTGACGGGGGATATTATAAAACTTGTTTTTGCGGGCGATAGCGTGGCAATCTCTACATATGCAAGGCGGGGACGATTGGCGTTGCTTCGCGGTAGTGGAGTTGGCCCCGGTTGTAGTTTATTGAATGTTCTGTCCGCTCATGGCCGCGGAAGGCCTGTTCACTTTTGTCCCACAAAAGTAACAAAACCTTCACGCCGGTAAACGACAACGAATCACTATTGAACCAGGGAGATAATTTGAACCATAAGATAAATAGAGCAACCCTATTCCTTATCCAAGCGCTTCTCGTAACAATAAAACCTTAGGTTTGGCCTAAAACCAAGGCCAATTTCTCCTGCAAACTCGTAACCCAGCTTAGGGAACAGTTGTCGCGTGGCCTTATTGTTAGAATTGGTATCAATACGCAGGGTTTTAATACCCCTTTGGATGGCTTCCTGCTCGGCCTGCTGCATTAACTGGGCAGCTATGCCCTTACCGCGGTAACGCGCGCTTACCGCCAGGCGATGCGTAACAATAGCCGTTTCATTGACGTTCCAGCCTACTTCGGCATACTCCGGCTCCTGGTCGGTAGTAATTGCGGCTATACCCGCTATGTTGCCTTCAGCATCGGCTACCCAAAGTTGATTAAGGGCAATATCATTCTCAAAAACGCTGGCGTTGGGGTAAGTGTTATCCCATTGAAAATTACCTGCGGCATTCATGACAGGCACCACTTCGGCTATCAGTTGCATTATTTGGGGAATATCATTGAGGGTAGCAGGACGAATTGTCATACCGGCAAAATTATAAAATTCTGTGTAATGGTTTATTAAAGCAGGTCTGTGGTTTGTAATAGTTGTATTATTATTACCGGGTAAATTGGGTATGAAGTACGTGCCGGTGTTGAAACGCCACTGCTTATTGCAGTGCATCCATCCTAAACAAAAAATTAGCCAGGCCGCAAACCCGACTAATTGAAATTTAACTTAAACAAACAAAAACAATAAACCTTAACTGATCTAATCAAATTTAATCTGATATCTGTTTTTTTTCAACCTAAATCTATTAACATATTAACAATCAGCAGGCTTCCGTGTTAAAATAAACATTGTCGCCATAAAAAATCATTTGCATTATTCAATTATTCTTATTTACTTTGAAATACAAAGTACTTTTAACAGACAAGAATGAATTAACAATCAAACATCAAGATCATGAATAAATGTGTAATTATGCGCCGACTGGTGCACTGGTTTGGTTATGCCGTTGTAATAACCTTACTATGCGGCATTATTTATATTGTAGCTCAACAAAACTTCAGGCAGGCAGCCAATGATCCGCAGGTGCAACTGGCGCAGGAGGCTGCCAACGCCATCAACAACGGCGCCGACCCCAAAACACTTGCCGCCGCATATGCCCCGATAGAAA
>JAQBOK010000016.1 GCA_028288085.1 Mucilaginibacter sp. | reverse complement strand
AAGTAAGAAGCAAGATTTTTGCGTTCTATAAATGCCAGCTCAAATTCTATTTGCTCCCCTATCTTTTTTGGAACATCGTCGCCAAATCTTTTTCTGGCGCCCTCCCAGGTAAATTTCGTTAATCTTTCTTGTGGCGTAAGTCCGTCAGGACTTATCTCCTCCGGTTCAATATATTTTAAAGTGTCGAGTGAGAATACACAAGCATCAGCTATCTCCTGTGTAAGCCGGATCGCATCAGGATATTGCCGGAACAGGCGTTGCATTTCATCGGTAGGTTTCAGGTGTCTTTCGGCATTTGGATGCAGCAAAAAACCAGCATTTTGGATAGTGCTTTTTTCCCGCACACAGGTCAATATATCTTGTAGTTCCCTTCGTGCCGGTTCATGATAGTGCACATCATTGGTGGCCACCATCGGTACACCCAACCGGGATAACCGGTAAAGCCGTTTGGCGTCATCCCCGCTATAAGAGCGACTGGCAGCAAGGTAAAGATCGTTACCAATAACTTCGCGGTATGCCGCGAGGTCAGCTTTAAATACCTCGTCGAAATCAAACTGCTTATTCAGCGCGGCAGGCGGCACCACCATAAATTTGATGCCTTTGGCGTGGTCAAAAACATCCTGCCTGCAAAGATGACAGTCGCCTTTCTCTGCCCGCAGGTTACCGGTGGTTAGCAAGGCACAAAGCCGCGCCCAGGCATCCTGATCGGTAGGGTAAGCCAGCAGGCTCGGGCCATCCATCAGGTCAAGCCGGCAGGCAGGCATGATCTGTATACCTTCTTCCTTTGCAGCCATGTGGGCACGCACTACGCCTGCTACGCTGTTCCGGTCTGTAATGGCAATTTTTGCCTGGCCATACTTAGCAGCCTGCTCCACTAATTCTCCGGGGTGCGACCCACCCCGCAGAAAGCTAAAATTGGTTGTTACCTGTAATTCCGTGTAGCTCATAACACATCACGCAAAAAAACCATGAATAAACCATTGCCCCGCCTGATTCCCAGAATAATGCCCCGACCGGAACAGCCAGTAACGGCTGCCGTCCTGATCTTCCACATAGTAATAGTCCCGGTGTTCCCCGGCTTCTAACCACCATTCACGCTCTATCCGCTCAGGGCCGTCCGCCTTTTTTACCTGGTGAACTTTATTTTTATAGATAAATAACATCGGTGGATAATCAGGGATCAGTGCGGTTACTTCAATCCGTTCAGGCCGGGGTAATAATAGCGATGGTCGCGGTCTATCCGTTCGCCAGGTGGTTGTCGGTTTTTCCCGAAGTGAGGGCGCTATCTTAATCGACCGTTCGGGCCAGTGATGTTCCTGGGGCAGGTAACGGTGTATATTGCCTGCACCAATCTTATTAGCCAGCCTATCCAGTAGTTCTGCTAAACTCAGGTCGGCCAGGCCGCAACCTGCCGGCAACCAAAGTACTTCCTGTTCCGGGTCCATGTCTTCTACTTTAGGCGCCTCCAAAACAAAAAGCTCAATGCCCAGCGCTGGTTCAATTGAAGCTATTTTCAACTGGAATAACTTAAATAAATGGCCAATATGATGCGAAGCGCGGTTAGTGCCGATATTTACCTCTACCAGTTGACCATCCACCCGGTAGCATTTTAAAACAGCCATTCTCAAGCCCTTTCCTTCCCCTTGCAATCGTTGGCAAAGGGTTTCCAGCAATTTTTTTATCGCAATTTCAATACCAGTGGCCGTGCGGATCGGCTCCAAACAAGGCAGGCGCTCCTGGTAAGGTTCAACCGGTTGCAACAACTCCAGCGGTTCGTCTTTATTACCCAAAGCCTGGTCCAGCCGAAGCAGGAAATCTTGCCCGAAGCGTCGGCGCAGCACCGAACGGCCCATGCCTATAAAGCTTTTAACAGTATAAAAACCGAGCTTTTGTAACCGCTCCAGGATGATGGGCTCCAAACGAAGTGCCGCAGGCGGCAGCGCAAGCAAAGCATCAGCTTGTGCGCCGGGTTCAATAATTGGCTTCAAACGCCCAAAGCGTGCTACTGCCCAGGCCGTGCCTGCTGTATCAGCCATCGCGCCCCTGGCATCATAGCCTTTGCTTCTAAGCACCTTAATGATAGTTCCCAGGTAAGCGCGCTCGCCTCCCCACAAATGCGCGCAGCCAGAAACATCCAGCATTAAACCATCAGGCAGGTCTATCGCGATAGAGGGGGTATAGCGAATGCACCATTCACCCAGCGCCTTCAATAATTTAGCTGCCTGTCCTGGCATATCGTCAACCACCTCAAGGGACGGAACAATAGCCTTAGCATCCGCCGCCGCCATACCGGTTGTTATCCCATGTGATTCGGCCAAAGCATTAGCCGCCGTGATCACTACGCGCCCGCGAACGGGTGTAATAAAAACAAAAGGCACCACTTTCAGCTCTGGTCGCCGGAGCGTCAGCCAGTCCGTTATCAAATGCCGGAACCATATGGAAACGAATCGCTTTTGCATAGTTATCCCGCTTTTCGTTCCTGTAATTCATTTACAGCAATTGTCTCCTCAATAGCCACAAAACGCCCACCGGCCCATTCAATTTTCCAACTGCCGGGATAGCCGTTCCGCACCTTAAGCAGGTCTACCTGCCAGCGCGGAAAGCCCACACCGGGTAATTCACCTTCTAACTTACTTGGTAATGGAGTGATCTGCCAGCGGGCAACACAAGTGGTTGTGCCTGCCTTGCGCGGATCATTACGTAACAGAAAACCTGTCACTTTACTATTTTCCACCGCCAGCTGCAAGCGGCGCGATTGTGCAAAGCTGATCTCCCGCAATTCGACAATAACAGCAGCAAGGCCCTCGCATTTCAAGGCCTCCTCAGTTGCCCATAGTACATCTTTTTCCCGCTGCAGATCCACAAAGATCATCCGGTCGGGCTCTACATCAAAACCCATCAATGATGGCGGAAAAAGCTTCCTTGATGTCCCTATCCACAGGCACACTCCTCCCTGTTTCATCAGCGAAGTTATTATCCCGGTCATAAAACCAGCTGTTGCCGCGGCCTGCTCCGGTGTTGGGCAAATCATTTCATGGATAGTCCCTGCCGGAAAAACACCATTCGGAAAAGCAGCTTCCACCGGTCCTAAACCAAAAATATCAGCATTACCTGTCTGGGGCAGTTTAAATCCTTCCAAAAGCAAAATATCCTTTCGAAGCTGGCTGATAATATTCTTTTTTGAATCGGGCATATGCTTTTGATTTCAATCTGTAAAATTGCTAATATTTTTAGTATTTTATATAAAGAATTACAAAATATTTTTCACTTTTGTTTTATTATGATGAAGCATATTGAGTTGAGCAAAGAGGCTAAGGCCTGGGTAAAGCGCAAAAGCGGTCCCGATGAGATCATTTTGGTAGTGCCTCACCTGCAAAATAAAAGTCAGATGTTGTGCTATGATTTATTTACAGCATTTGACGAAAACCCAGATTATTTGGGTAGGATATTATTCGATGTACAAAAGTATTGGATATACGATGGTGAAATACTCACCATCGCTGAGCAGGAACAACTGGCAAAATTTATCATCAATTATGTTGAACCGATTTAAAAAGCAGAGGCGGGCTTTTATATGGAAGAGGAAGCACTTATAGCCCTTTCAAATTTTTTTATAAAAAGAGAAAAATACCTGCAATTCTGTTTTAATATTTCAAAGTTCAATAAGCTAAATAATTCGGGATTATGAGATACTGTAAATTTATTCCTGGTAGCCTCAATTAAAACCTCTTTTGGCATTGGGATTAACATTGGATCTTCAAATTCATCAATTTGACAGCCATAACGATCGTTAAACGTAGCTATATCCGCTAAGATTAAAGCCTCAATTTCAAATATATTCAACAGGTGAATACCTGTATGATTAATAATTCTGTTTGAGTAGGTGAAAGTATCCTGACGTTTCTTTTTTGCTATACGGTCACTTTCAAGTGCATCCAAGTCACGTATAAATATAATAATATTGGGCTTCTGATATTCATATTCAACTCTGAGTAATCGGCTTATCGCTTTTCCATTATCAAGCATACTGCCATTAATACGATTAAGCAGGGTCACAAATTCAAGATGCTGGTATTGTCTTGACAATAAATTTTGTATCGCCGTAGTATCATTAGGCGCTTCACCAACCAAACCAATTTTCATAAGTAATTATGATGCAGGTTCAAGATCAGAAAAACGCCAGTAATCGCTTAAAAAAGCTTCTTTTTGCATATATAGCTTAGCCTTTTTAATTTCTTTGTCAGAAAGATGGCTTAATTGAGTTCCTTTTTGGGAGTCATAATGACAAATAATTACTCTATCCAATTCGTCAGCCTCCAGAATATCTAATACTTGCGGTGAGTGGGTGGTTATTATAATTTGTTTTTCTCTCGATTGTTCTTTAATAAATTGCATCAATTGGTGTAATTGATGCGGGTGGATGCCGAGTTCCGGTTCTTCGAGAAGTACAACCTCTAAATTCCTACTTTCTACACTAACGGTACTAAGTTCATAATTGGATATTTCTGATATAATATAAAAAAGCCTTTTAGTTCCATCAGAAAGTAAGTTGAACGTTAGCCAATTATTATCAATTAAAAACTCAAGATAAAAATTACTAATTGTTTGCTTTTGGTTCAATTCATCAGTTAATAAGTTAAAATCTGGGTTTAATCTAATTTCTTTTATTGGGCTATAAATCGAGATTATAC
>JAQBOK010000383.1 GCA_028288085.1 Mucilaginibacter sp. | reverse complement strand
AGAGACGCAAAATATTGCGTCTCTACTTCGAAAAGTCGAATTCTTAAGTCCTGAGTAAAAAAATAAAAAAACAACTTTTAATTAATGACTTATGACTTGACATCAGTGCCTTTGAAACTTCGGGAATAAATAAGGTTGTTTGCTAAACCTATGGCATTAAATTAACTTAATGGCAGGCATAAAGTCAAAATCTTTGGTATTGTAGATGTAAAACGGAATTTGGTGAATAACTGCTGTTGCACCAATAATTGCATCAGTATTTGAAGGCCATAGCTTAACTTGAAGTTTTCCATTAAGTTAGTTGCAAGTTTTGAAATAGCAATATCAATCTCCACAACATTATAATATTTGATCTTCCTTTTTAATTGTCCCAATTCAATTTTGTTGCTCATCCCCTGGTAAAGCTTCATCACAGTAATGGCAGAAAGTGCAATCTGTTCTAACCCCCGCTGTCCGTAGTCTCCCAACTACAGATTCCTATGCCCGCAGACTGCGTCTGCAAGTCTCGGCTTAACCACTCCAAAACCTGGCGTGTATAAGTATCGGAACAAAGTATAGATTAAACCCGAATGCCTTATTGAGAGGTGAATTTTTAATCATAATTCCATTTTAATTACTAATATTTTTAGCATAGCTTTGCATACTAACAAAGGGTTATGCTAAAAGACAGGCAAATAGTACATCTTGATCTCAATTCTTTTTTTGTTTCAGTGGAGCGAAAAATGGATAAAAGCCTGGTTGGCAAGCCAGTTATTATAGGCGGCGCTTCAGACCGTGGCATAGTGGCATCCTGTAGTAATGAAGCACGAAAATTTGGCGTTCACGCGGCTATGCCTATGCACATGGCCAGGTATTTATGCCCTAATGCTGTATACCGCAATGGTAATATGGACGAATATGAAAAGGAATCAAAGGTAGTTACCGAAATATTGCAGGAAAAAGCCCCGGTAGTTGAAAAGCTGTCTCTTGGCGAACATTACCTGGATGTTACAGGAATGGATAAATTTATCGGCTGTTTAAAATGGTCAAATGAGTTAAAGCAGCACATCACCAATAAAACAGGATTAACCCTGTCATCGGGTTTATCTATCAATAAAACCGTTGCAAAAGTTGCTACCGGCGAAATCAGGCCCGGCGAAACCAAATTTGTATCTCCTTCAGAGATAAAGCCTTTTCTGGACCCTTTGTACATCCAAAAAATACCAGGTATAGGTACTAAAGCCTATCAAAAATTACATACCATGGGTGTGCAGCATATTCACACTCTTACCCGCATCCATCCCGACCAAATGTTCAGGATACTGGGACAGCATGGTACCACCATTTGGCAAAAGGCAAATGGAATTGACAACTCCCCTATCATACCTTACCAGGATAGGAAGTCGATCAGTACGGAAACAACCTTTGATATCGATACCATTGATGTAGAAATGATTAGCCAGTTATTAACAGCAATGATAACAGGTTTAACCTTTCAGCTTCGAAAAGAATCGCGGCTTTGTGCCTGCATGTCAGTAAAAATCAGGTATTCTAATTATGAAACCGTTAATCAGCAGTTGAGCTTTCATTACACCTCAATGGATCATACGCTGATAGCCAGGGCCAAGGAGCTATTTAAAAAACTTTATAATAAACGCATGCTGATAAGGCTTGTAGGTGTAAAGCTTTCAAAACTGGTAAATGGATATGAGCAAATTGACCTGTACGATATAGAACATGAGCGTTATGACCTTTATCAGGCTATGGATAAGATAAGGAAGCGCTTTGGCGAAAAGGCGGTTACCATTGCATCAACCATACAAATACCCGACAAAAAAACCCATGTATATTAATGTGCATTCCCAATATAGTTTACGCTATGGAACGCTATCCATAAAAGCCCTTGTTGCGCAAGCCCGGGAAAAGGGTATTGAGCGGATGGTACTAACGGACATTAACAACTCCACAGGCTGTATGGAGTTTGTTAAAGAATGCTCAAAAAATATTGATAGTGATGGCGTTCCATACAAAAATAGGGTAAAGCCGATTGTTGGGATAGAGTTTAGGCGGGATAACCAGTTGCTTTATATCGGCATAGCGCGTAACCATGAGGGCTTTAAGGAGTTAAATGACTTTCTTACAAAATACAATTTAAATAAGCTCCCATTACCGGATAAGCCTCTCCTGCTTCCCAATATTTATATTATTTACCCTTATGGTCACAATCATCTGCAATTAAAAGAAAATGAATTTATTGGGATCAGGCATACACAGCTTAATAAACTATTCGGAAAAAACTTAAAGAATGTTGAACAAAAACTGCTTGTATGGCAGCCGGTTACGTTAGGGCATGATAAAACAGCTCATCGCCTGCACCAATATTTAAGGGCTATTGATCTGAACACACTGCTTAGTAAGCTTACCCCGGATGACTATTGCCAACCTGACGAAGTAATGCTTACCATGCCCGAACTTAAAAGAAGATTTGAGCAATACCCCTTTATTATAGAAAACACTAAAAAACTTTTAAATGATTGCAATATTAATGTTGAACTAAAAACATCAAAGAACAGGAAAACTTTTACCGGAGACCCTTACAGGGATAATAAACTTTTGAATGAATTGGCCTATGCCGGATACACCTATAGATACGGCAGCAGCAAGTTGGGATTAGAAAAGCTAAAAAAGGAATTAGATGTAATAAAAAAGCTCAAATACGAAGCCTACTTCCTTATCACGCATGACATTGTCCACTATGGAATGAAGCAAGGTTTTTACCACGTGGGCCGGGGTTCGGGAGCCAACAGTTTAGTAGCTTTTTGTTTAAAGATAACCGATGTAGACCCTTTAGAGCTGGATTTGTACTTTGAGCGTTTCCTTAATGAAAAACGATCAAGTCAGCCTGATTTTGATATTGATTTTAGCTGGGATGAGCGCCGGGTTATAGAAGATTACATTTTTGAAAAATACGGGCCTGAGCATACCGCCTTGCTTGGAACAATGAGTGAGTTTAAGGGACGCTCGATATTTCGTGAGATAGGAAAAGTGCTGGGTGTACCTAAAGCCGAAATTGATGATTTTACTGATCCGTCAAAAGATTATATCAATGAAAAAAATCCTGCTTTTAAAAAGATCAGGGCCTTGCAGGAGAAAATGAATAATATGCCCAACCAGCGCTCTATACATGCTGGTGGCATCCTGATCTCTGAAGAACCGATCACCTACTATACTGCACTGGATTTGCCCCCCAAGGGCTTGCCTACCGTACAATGGGATATGTATGCTGCCGAGGATATAGGATATGAAAAGTTTGATATTCTGAGTCAGCGTGGTATAGGCCATATTAAGGAAGCCGTGCGATTGGTCAAGGAAAATCTAAATATTGATGTAGATGTTCATGCGATCAGGAAATTCAAGAACGACCCGGTAATAAATAATAAACTCAAAAACGGTGATACCATCGGCGCATTTTATGTGGAAAGCCCTGCTATGCGCGGACTGTTAAAAAAGCTGGAATGTGATAATTATTTAAACCTGGTTGCCGCCAGCTCTATTATCAGGCCCGGAGTGGCGCAATCAGGAATGATGCGCTCCTTTATCGAACGGTATCATGACCCTTCAAAGATCATATATCTGCACCCGGTAATGGAGGAACAACTGAAAGAAACCTATGGCGTAATGGTTTACCAGGAAGATGTGATCAAAGTTTGCCATCATTATGCAGGACTTGACCTAACCGATGCAGACATTTTACGCCGGGCCATGAGCGGCAAATACCGCTCAAAAATAGAGTTTGATAAGCTTGTTGATAAATTTTTTCGTTGTGCAAAAGCGTTGGGGCGGCCGGATGACACTACGTTGGAGGTCTGGCGGCAGGTATCAAGCTTTGCGGGCTATAGTTTTTCAAAAGCTCATTCCGCATCTTTCGCAGTAGAAAGCTACCAGAGTTTATTCTTAAAAACATACTATCCACGGGAATTTATGGTGGCCGTACTAAATAATTACGGTGGTTTTTATAGCCGCTGGCTGTATGTGCACGAATTACGTAAGGCCGGTGCGGTAATAAACCTGCCATGTGTAAATAATAGTGAAGCTACTGTTTGCATAAAAGGCGCACACGCCTACCTTGGTTTTATTGGTATATTAAATTTAGAAAACCGTTTCATCAATTTAATTGCAGAAGAAAGGCGCCTGAATGGGGATTATCTTGATTTGGAGAATTTTGTGAAACGAACAGGAATAACATTGGAGCAAACAATAACACTTATTCGCCTCGGCGCATTCCGGTTTACCGGAAAAAACAAAAAAGAACTTTTATGGGAAGTATATAATTACCTTGGTAATAAACCCGCAGTTAAAGTGACAAAGGAACTTTTCAATGTTCCTGGCAAACACTATCAATTGCCAGAATTGGTGCAGGATAAATTTGAAGATGCATTTGATGAGATTGAATTATTAAGCTATCCCGTAACCTGTAATATGTTCGACTTGCTAAAGACATCATACCGGGGCGATGTGATGGCAAAAGATATGATCAACCACCTGGGCAAAACAGTTAAAATGGTTGGCAGTTTTGTGTGTGATAAATCTGTACACACGATAAAAGGCACCAATATGTATTTCGGTACTTTTATTGATCATGCCGGCGATTTTTTTGATACCACCCATTTTCCGGGCACTTTTACCTACAATCCCTTTAAAGGAAAAGGTTGTTACCTGATATTAGGCAAAGTGGTTGAAGAATTTGGGTTTTGCAGTATTGAGGTTACGAAGTTTGCCAAACTGGATATTGTTAATATGAAGGAAAGGGAAATGGCATAAATTGAAACAACAGAAAAGAGATTCCTTATGGAACGTTCCGTTCTATTTTACGTCGATCCTCCTTAACAGAGGCAGATTTTAAATAACAAAATATCACCCAAAAACGCTACTTTTGCGCTTCAAATGAAGTACATTCGTAATTTTTGTATTATAGCGCATATCGACCACGGCAAGAGTACACTTGCCGATCGTTTGCTTGAATATACCAACACCATCACCCAACGCGAGTCGCAGGCGCAACTGCTTGATGATATGGACCTTGAGCGTGAGCGGGGCATCACCATCAA
>JAQBOK010000130.1 GCA_028288085.1 Mucilaginibacter sp. | reverse complement strand
TTGTGGTCAAACAGGCTCAAGCCATTGTTAACCGTGCCTATCCATAAATTATCATGACTATCCTTGTAAATTGTCATTAATTCATCATCGCTGATGCTTTTAGGGTTATTTTTTTCGTTAAGGTAATGTATGCAATCGCCCGTTTTAGGGTCTAGTAAGTTTAATCCGTTGTGCTGGGTGGATATCCAAACCTTGCCGGAGCCATCAATTGCAATTTTACTCAAAAAATCACTTGAAATGCTTTTGTTATTTTTCTCGTTGTGTATATAACGGGTAAAGCGATTTGTTTTTCTATCGTACTTATTAAGGCCGCCTCCTACTGTAGCGATCCATAAATTCCCGTCCTTATCCTCAGCTAAATCCTGAACATAATTATTGCCGATACTTGTGGCATCTTTAGCATCGTTTCTGAATATTTTGAATCTGTAACCATCGTACCTATTTAATCCATCGGTGGTAGCAATCCAGATAAACCCGCGGCTATCCTGTAATATGCAGTTGGGGTTAAGCTCTGATAAGCCCTCAGAAGTACCGAGATGAGCAAAATGCAGTTGCTGGTTTTGTGCAAATAAACAGGATGACACCACCAATAAAATGATGGTAAAAAAACATTTCCTACTTACTATTAAAACAGATGTTATCAACTTATTCAATTTAACCGTTATTACGAATAACCTTCTTATTATCAGCTTTTAATGGCGACACCCACTATTGCATTATTAATAACCCTTGTACGTATACTAAATTTTTTTGTTATAGGGAGTCGCCGTTTCTATTGATTATTTACACCCGTCAGCCTGACATATTTCCCGGAAAAATGCCCATAAAAATCATCAGCATCAAAAATGAAAATATGAATAAAAAACGGAAGCTTATCAACTTGTTGTCATAAAGTTTAAATGTGGTTTTATTATATACAGTAGTTCTACGTTCATTAATATATAGAATACGTAAAAATACTGTTGTTTTCTGTTTGAGCACCTTTTAGTTTTATATAAATTACTGATAAACAATACAATTACTGCAAACACTTATATGGTTGTTTATACTTAAGTTAATGATAGCTCATTAATATTGGTTTTAAGCTACCTAAATCAAATCACAATAAAGGGTAAGATCATGGGCAAGCTTTTTTCAATTGCAAAAAACCAGATTGCCATTTTAGGCACACTGGTGATCCTTATCTTTTTGGGTGCCTGCTACTTTTTCGTATATGTGCCTAATAACGAAAAAACTGTACAGGAACGCCGCTTTCGTTGCCTGCAGAATATAGACGTTAATATTCGGGTGAAGTTGAATAACAATATCCAGTTGATCAATAATTTGCTGACGATCTATGCGCGAAGAAATAAAGCTAATCCAAATAATAAGGATAGTATTGATAAATTAAATAAGTACGTAGCCAATTATCCGAAGAAAGATTTTCTCCTGCTGCCCATTGAATTATCAGAGAAAAAAGGGCGCTCGTCCCAAATCCCGGGGATCGATAGTTTATACGTAGTTAAAATTGATATTGACTCCAATTTACAGCAATTTACATTATATGTAAGTAAGGCTATAAAAAAAGCAGACTCTACAGACTCGCTTAGAATGGGTGTTCTTTTTGGATTTGAACAATTTTTAAAACCACTTTTTCCCACTGATGTTTTTGATAACTATGTTGTTTTCGATAAAAATAAGCGGCTTTATGAAACCTTTTCGTCTGGTTTAAGCTATAAAACAAAAGACTCTTTACTACAGGTGAATAATGGGATAATTAGCCCCGGGGTGCATAGTTTAACCGTTGGGGGAACAGATTACAAGGTATTTTCTCAGCCTGTAAGTATTGGCAATAAAGAGTGGATAGTTGCCGGATTAGTATCAAATAAAAATTACCAAAAGGAAAAAAACCAGTTGCCTTTAAGTATCGTCCTCCTGCTTTTTACAGCAGCCATTGGTACAATTGTTTCTTTACCCTGGATCAAGCTGTACCAGATGGGCAATAAGGATAAACTCACGGTAAGGGACGGTATTTCATCTATTTTGGTATCTATGCTGTTGATGTCGTTTTTGTTCTTCGTGTTTTTTAAATACAACTTCAGCGTAAGTGACTGGCGGCTGCCTGATTCAAAAACCGCGTTAGCAAAAAAAATAACCAACGCGTTTGAAAGTGAACTTAAGGTAGCTTCCCACTTCCTGGATTCTTGCGATTTGCTTTACCCAAAGGAAAAAGCAGACATCGGCGACCTGGGAAAAGGCAATTCATTACCCGATGAATTATTTAAAAATTTACGGCAACCCATTGATGTACAGCAGGTATTTTGGCTTAATAAAAAAGGAATTGAACAAAACAACTGGACCACCGGTGTAAAAATTCCGAAAGGCAGCGATTTAAGTGAAAGGGCATACTTTACGAACACCATAAATAACACCCCCAACAAGATCGGTGCGGACAGTTGTTACCTTGATCAGGTTATTTCCCGTACAACCGGCATTTTCGAATCGGTAATTGCTAAAAAAACCAAAAATGCTAATGCATCTGTGGTAGCCATGACATTAAACTTTCAAAGCTTAAACAATGTAGTAATGCCCGATGGCTATCAATTTGCCATTATAGATAATAAAGGCGAGGTACTTTATCATTACTTCCCTAACCGTAACCTGAATGAGAACCTCAAAAGCGAATTATCAGACAGTAGCAACCTTGTAAGTTGCATAGAAGCAGAATCAGATACCATTTTTAATGCCGAATATTTTGGCAGGCTACAAAATATAAAGATAGAGCCCGTCCCGAATCTGCCTTATTACACTGTGGTATTTGAAGACCTGGAATATAATGATACAAGGGATACTGAAGCCTACATATTTACCATATCTATGCTTTTATGCCTGATGCTTTTCCTCATTATCCAATTTAGTGTTGTTTTCTTTGTATCCTCCAAGCGATCGTTTTTTAAGAAGCAGCTTTTTGATACTTCGTGGATAGGGCCAAAAACAACCTCGCACCGGGAATATAACCTGGCTATATTAGCCAATCTTGTTATAATTATTCTATTGGTTATCTTTTTCAACCTGCATTCATTTTTAACTTACTTATATATTCTTCTTTTTTCAATCATGTTTATCTCCCTATTCTTAAATGGCATTTTTGCCAGGAAGTATGCTGTTGAAAATCCATATAAATGCCGTTTTAAAATGCTTGCCGTATATTGGCTGTGTTTTTTCATTTTAGCAATTGATATTGCGGCATATAATACACTCCAGAAAGAAAACAGATTGTGGCTATTCCTTTTCGAAGTTCTTTTAACAGGTATATGCTCAATTCTTTTTTACACGGGAAGAGACTTACTGGAAAACTCCCGCGGGTACAAACTTAAATCCAGCTTTCCATGGACCTACACACATAGCTTCGCTTTAATGGCAACCACCCGCGTAATTATCACCAGCGGTATACCGGTAGCTTTCTTTTTTATTTATTCATTTAATTACGAGCAAAATTTAGATACCCGGTATAAACAATTACACTTTGCAGGTGCTTTAACTCAAAAGATACCGCCATCAAAAATCACAAAGGATAAACTTGATAGTTTGTACAGGGGTTCATCCTATATGTCTGGTGTTTACTATGATAGCGCGTTTATTAATAAAATTGAATTTGGCAAAAAAGACACTCAGTCTTACAACGCCGAAGATTTTCTTACTGTAAGAATATTAAGTGCTTTCCGGCTGAATAAAAATGACATTGCACTTAAAAGCAGCAACATGAATTTACATTCTATAGATGATAAAGCCTATTTCAACAGCTTAACACATGAAAATAAAAATCATGGTCATACTACAACTACCAGCTACAAAATTGGCCCCGGCAAGGATAAATATATAAAGCTTAGTTCGTTTAATATCAATTACCGCCGACCAGGCATATTTTTCTGGCTTTTGCTCGTTGTATCGATTGTTGGATTTTATTATGTTATCCATAACATCATCAGGAAATTATTCGCTCTAAATTTACCCACGACAGATCAGTGGAATCAAATGGACGATCAGATATTACTTGACAATGAATTGAACCGATTGTTATTAATTGTGGGTTCGCCAGGATCGGGCAAATTATCAAGGCTGAAAGAAAAAATATGCCAGGGAAAGCTGTATTGTAACGTAAAAAAATCTTATTGTGATGACGAAAAAGCTGATGAGAAGAAAACTGTTGAGGAGAAAAAGCTTTTAGTACTTAATCCGAGTGATCCATCAAAAAACAATGTATTTATTGCCGACATGATATTGATATCGGCGGAAGGCGGAGAAGATGACCCCGATTGGAAAAAATGCAAAAAGGAAGTGCTAAAAGAAATATATGATCTTGTTATCATAAATCATTTTGAATATAACATTAAGGATGTAAAAACCAATAGTATCAAGCTCAACCTGCTGGAGTCGCTGATGCATAAGGGGAAAAGCAAGGTTATCATTGTTTCGAGCGTGCACCCTGTAAATTTTCTCGATTCGTTTAATGAACAACAAACCAATCCTATACCAGAAAACGAGTTGGAAAGGTGGCATGTGCTCCTGGGACATTTCCGCATAATTATTGCACGACTACGAACCTCTAATGTTCCCCAAAAAGGGATAAGTGTAACAAAGCGCGCCATTATGGAAGAAACACAATACACTCATTATTTGAACAAAATGCAGAAAATGACATTATTGAATATCCCGCCTATACAGAACATCCAGGGTATAGGTCCGGTAAGCGATTCATTAATATTAAAAATGCAGTTAACTTCTCAATATTTTTACACTTATATATGGCAATCGCTCACTAAGGAAGAGAAGTTTTTATTGTATGACCTGGCCGAAGAGGGCCTGGTGAACCCCTATGACGATTATAATCTGAGCATGCTGATATGTAAAGGATTAATTATAAAGCCAAAGGGAACGCTTGCACTGTTTAATAAAGGGTTCCGGAATTTTATACTCACAGCCATAGGCGATACAGAAGTTAAACGCATTAAGAGCCAGGTGAAGGACACCGGTAATTGGAGTAGTTTAAAAACACCGTTAAACCTGGCCATATTGGCCATATTGGTTTTCCTGTTTGCTTCGCAGCAGGAAGCCTATTCGCGCATCATTACTTATATCACCGCGCTCAGCGCTGGGGTGCCTGCCGTATTAAAAGTGTTCTCGCTGTTTGGAAACAGCAATTCACAAAAAACATCATAACCGGGTATTATAGTTCAATCAATCATACAACCACCACATTTTTATTATACCGATTACGATAATCAATAGGCGGCATACCGGTTATCCTTTTAAATACCTCCCTAAAGGCTTTAATGTCAGTATATCCCACATCATACATCACATCGTAAATGGTTTTCCGGCTGGTTTCAAAGCTCTTCTTGGCGGCTTCTATTTTTACCCGCTGGATATACTCCACCACCGTATTGCGTGTAGATTTTTTAAACCTGCGTTCAAATGTGCGTCGAACGATGCCAAACTTGTCTGACAGGTGATCTACAGTTATCTTATTTTTAAAATTCTGTTCAATATATTCCTGGGCTCTTATAACCAGCTCGTCTTCGTGGTCACGTTGCCCCTGGAACATAATAAACGGCGACTGGTTATTCCGCCCGATATCAATAACAAAATATTTTGAGGCCAGGATAGCCATTTCCCGGCTTGTATATTTTTCAACCAGGTGTAAAAGCAAGCTCCAGTAAGATGTGGCACCACCGCTCGAATACAGCCCGCTTTGCTCGGTGATCATTTTATCATCAACCACTGTTACTTCCGGAAACATATCCCTGAATTCATTAGCGTACAGCCAGTGGGTAGAGCATTTTTTACCATTCAGCAAACCGGTTGATGCCAGCATAAAAGCCCCGATACACAAACTGGCCACTTCGGCCCCTTGTTGATATTGTTGTGTGATCCATGGAATAAATTCACGGTTAATGTGGAGTGAATTTTTCAGGTCGCCGCTTAGTGCCGGGATAATTATAAGATCTGTTTTCTTTACCTCATCAAGCAGCAGGTCTGTATGTATAGAAAACAACCCGCTGTTAAACTTCACTTCTTTTGAAAGTCCAACCAATTGTACCTTGAATAAACCAGGCTTTCCGGCCGCATTTAAAAATTCATTAACCGCTGTAAACATATACCGGGGGTCGGCGATGCTGGGCAATACCGCGCCTTCCGGGATTAATATGGAAACTGTTTTCATAAATTAAAGTTAATAAATTGTGTCGCAATTAACCCTGCATATTGTCGGAATTACGCGTTTTAAAGCCGGGTTTTTGACACTAATTTGCATTCAATCAATTTGATAAGCAATATGTTTTTAAATAAAACATAATATCCTAAAAAAATGAGCAAGGCAATTTATGATGAATTAGAAGGCACCAGCCAGGAATTACAGCAGGTGTTATCCTCATTTACCCCTGAGCAGCTTAATACGATACCCTTTGCCGGAAGCTGGACAGCAGGGCAGGTAGGTGAGCATGTGTTGAAATCGGTATCGGGCACATTGCAAAATGTTAATGGCGATGTAAAACCCACAGAAAGAAACCCGGAAGAGAACATCCGTCAGCTTAGAGATATATTTCTAAATTTCGAAATTAAAATGACTTCCCCCGATTTTATCCTTCCTACAACTGAACCGAAAAACAAAGTAATATTAATAGGTTCATTAGAAGAAAACATAAACGGGTTAGCGAAGGTTGCCCGAACAGAAGATCTATCAGCTACCTGCCTGGCATTTGAGATGCCATTTATGGGGCCGCTTACCCGCATGGAATGGATATCATTTGCCAACTTTCATACACAAAGGCATATCCATCAGCTAAAAAACATTAAAAAATTTATCGATAACCATAAAAATTGAATCCATTACAACATTTAACGAGAAGAACAGCACAAAGAAATACTAAAGGGTATGTAGCACTACATACCGTTGTTCTCTTCGCTGAAAGTTTTAATGTGCAATTAACAAACCTGTATACATGGCAATGCCATGCATACAGGTTATTCCTTTTTATTATTACTACCGGCCTTTGGCGCAACACCTTTATCTACATTCAAAGTAAAAGAAGGTTCAGACGCATCTGACGCTTGCTGCAGCAGATCTGTATTTGGCTGATCGTTTTCATCTGCCGGTATTCTTTCTTCATCCAAACCGTTTGAATGGATATCCTGTTGGCTCATTTGATCGTCCTTGTCGGAGTCTTCAGAATCATCTAGAGGGATTTGGTCTTCTGGGTTGATCATCGTTTTATATTTTTTAGTACGTAAATTTACAACACGATAAATTAATGGTTGTTTGCAGTTTGTAATCTTTCAAATGCAAACACACAAACGGGTATTTAAAAATGGGAAAGGATTATTTACAAAGCGTCATTAAGCAATTTGAATATTACAAATTGTTGGGTGAAAAAGCAATGGATCAATTGCCTGAAGAAAAACTGTTTTGGCAATATAATAATGAAAGCAACAGCATTGCTGTAATTGTAAAACATCTTTGGGGCAATATGCTATCCCGCTGGACAGACCTATTGACCACTGATGGTGAGAAGGAATGGCGAAACAGGGACGCTGAATTTGAGAATGATATTCAATCCAAAGAAGACCTGTTATTAAAATGGGATGAAGGTTGGCAATGCCTGCTTAATGCACTAAAAGAGTTGACAGAAGAAGACCTGGAAAAGATTGTTTATATCAGAAACCAGGGACATACCGTATTGGAAGCTATCAACCGGCAGCTGGCACATTACCCGTATCACATAGGGCAGATCATATACATTGCCAAAATGGTATCAGACAGTAATTGGAAAAGCTTGAGTATCCCAAAGGGCAATTCAAATTCCTTTAACGAAGAAAAATTTTCGATTCCCAAATCAAAACAACATTTTACGGAGGAGTTTTTAAAGGGGAATAAAAAATAACACTACCTGCCATAAGAGTCTTCGCCAAAATCCTATGGAAGAACTGTTTGTAATGTCATTTGTCTTTTAATATGGATGGTTTATTCGATTCTTACAGATAGACGTGAGTATCCTGAACTGGAAGAAAACGAAGAGTGTGGATATCGTGATAAAGCAAAAGATGAACTGGGAATCTTTTAAATTGAATTATCCTGGTTTAAGCGTACGCAACTGTTACTTGCTTATCACTTACAGATGACCATTCATGGGATATATTTGTCATGAGTAAAGCATTGTCAAACTGAACTGAGCCCTTAGGAAACATTTGTTCGTTTTCAAAATAGCTTGATTTGACATTACTTACCTCAAGAGATCCAACTTCCCAACGATGAGTATTCAATAACAAACCCTCATACTTACTACCGTTTGGCGAATAACCGGTTGAGCCGTTTTTAAAAAAGGCTGAAGCTGCGGGCAGATCTTTAAATATTGATTTCTTGCTAAAGGAATTTGTTAACCTGGCATCCACACTTATAGTAGTCCCATCGGAGCTTTTAAAGGCTACATGATAGTCATTGCCTTTTTCTCTCACATCGAATTTGGCCCTGTGATGTTTTCCGGGAAATATTCTTCCACCCGTTATTGTATTAAAGAGCGAAGAGGTATCTCTGCGTGGAATATAAACTCCTTCTTTTACCTGTCCGTCCTCTATCCACTCAACTGCTATCCGGTGTGCCCCATTTTCTGAACTAATACCCATAAAGGCGGGCAAACCTTTCGGCCTTACTTCCTTTAACCTGATCAGGCAAATGCCCGCTATGCCCTTTCCACTAAAAGCTTTGGGTGTAAAAGGTGCTGGCAAAATAGCCCTTAAAACATCCAGGTCGACAGTATAGTTGACTAGCATGCGCCTGTCTATCAACCCCGTTATGGTTGGGATCTTCATTTGGAATTATTAAAATATCAGCTTGCTTTATTATCCGGCTTCTTCTTATTCTTAAATTTATTCCTGTTCCTATTCCTGTTCTCAGATGGCTTACGCTCTTCAACTGCCGGGGCTTCACCCAACTCAGGTGGCAGAACATTTTCTGTAATGCTTTTACCTATCAGTAGTTCAATATTCTTCAATTTACGTACATCGCGTCCATTTACCAAAGTAATGGCTGTGCCGGTAGTTGCGGCGCGCGCAGTACGGCCTATACGGTGGATGTAATCTTCCGGATCTGAAGGTACATCGTAATTGATCACCAGGTCTATCCCTTCTACATCAATACCGCGCGAAAGGGCATCGGTACCAATAATAACAGGCAGCTTGCGGTTCTTAAAATCAAGTAATATCTTTTCGCGTTCGTTTTGCTCAAAATCAGAGTGGAAAGCGCTTACTTTAATATGTGCAGCCCTCAACTCGCGGTTCAATTCCTTTACCTTATCCTTGGTGTTGGCAAATATAATAGTACTGGTATAGGCATTATTCTTAAGCAACATGGTGATGAGCTTACCTTTCTGCGTATCGTGTACCTTGTATAGCTGTTGGTTTATACCAATTGCAGGTTGCGAGGTTGCCAGATTGATCTGCTCCGGATTACGTAAAATGGATTTTGCCAAACCGCGTATAGGAGCCGGCATGGTAGCCGAAAAAAGTAAAGTTTGACGGTCAGCCGGAATATCACGAATAATACGCATGATATCACTTAAAAAACCCATATCCAGCATACGGTCGGCTTCATCCAATATAAGGTATTTCACCTGGTCAAGCTTCAGCACACCTGATGTAAGGTGAGAAATAAGCCTTCCCGGAGTGGCAATCAGTATATCTACTTTATTTTGAATACCGCGGCGCTGTTGTTCGTAAACAATACCATCGCCCCCGCCAAATATGGCAATGGAGCTTAACCCGGTAAAATAAGCCAGCCCTTCTACCTGCTGGTCAATTTGCTGAGCCAGTTCGCGCGTAGGCGCTAATATGAGAGTGGTTATCCTGTGACCTTCATCCGCCTGCCCTATTTTATGCAGCACAGGCAGCAGATAGGATGCTGTTTTACCAGTACCTGTTTGTGCGCAGGCTATCAGGTCCTTACCCTCTAAAATTACCGGTATCGCCATCTCCTGAATAAGGGTTGGCGTATTGTATCCCATACTAAGGATACCTTCGGTTAGTTGTTCGTTAAAATTAAAATCCTGGAATGTCAATAGCTAAAAATGAATTACGCAAGATACGAAAATTCTGACCCTTACCCAACCATCTTCAAAAAGGATAAGGCTTTTTATATCAACCTGCAATGTATTTACCTATAAAAGGTATCTTATTCAAAATAAATATAAGCAGGAAAGACAACACAAAGCACACTAAAGCAGTTATGGGGATACTTAAAATTGGTGTACAAAGTTGATAGCTGATATGCCACCACTGATCTATTAACACCAGGAATAAGGCATGACAAAGATAAATACCAAGGCTAAAGCCGCCGGCCAGATCACGTATTTTAACCAATGATTGAGGCAACTTGAAAACAGTTATCCGGGCTAATAAAAATATACCAGATGAAAACAATACGATAAATGGGCCAAGCGGTTCGTACATAATCGTGCTCAGGGAGTGGGTATTGGTGGTGATCTGGTAAGTACCAACGGTGATACCGGCAAGGCACAAAAAGAAATAAATGATCAAGGGCGCTTTAAGGCCATTTTGAGGGAGCTCCAGGAAAGCCAGGTAATGACCCAGCACCAAATAACCAAGATACCCTATAAAGTAATGCACATCTATCAATGGCATAAATCGTGATAAATAAGGCTGGTTAAATATCATTACCACAAACCAAACTAACAAAAAGTAGCGTATTTCCTTTTCGGTAGCATTGCGCACAAATTTACTTATCACAGGCATAAATAAATACAGCCCGATAAGCATATATACATACCATAAATGATAGTAGGCGCCGTATTTTAGCTGGTGCAAAACCACCAGGATATTGGCCCATGCATTGCCTGTAAAAGCAATATCCTCATTATACCATGAGTAGCCAACATAAACTAAGCTCCAGAACAGGAAAGGCCACACCACCCTTGATAACCGCCTTTTGAGGAAGTCTGTTATTTCATATTCCCGGTGAAGTTGTAAGGCCCCGGTTATCATCACAAAAACAGGTACGGCAAAGCGTACAAGGGCATTATAAAAATCGGCTACCAACCAATCGTTTAAATGGGCTTTTTTATAGTCCATCAGCAAAAGTGAAGCTGTATGCAACACAATAACCGCAAACAGGGCTATCACCCGCAGGTTGTTGACCCAATCGAAGGTTTGGTTTTTCTTAACTACTGTATTGGGTGGCGATATGGTTTCCAGAGTTGAAAGTTTTGTTAAAAATAGTATTTTTATTTAGTAGCCTCACTTCCTATTCAAATAAGCCCCTCTCTCATCCCGCAGAATGGTTAGGGCGAGGCCAAACAAAAAACCCGGCTGCCAATGGCAGCCAGGATATATAAAATCAGTTAATGTGTGTGCGTTTTTTATTTTTTCAGCTCGGCAATTGATACCTGCGGTTTCAATACATTGTGAACTTTTTCGGTAACAATTGTTTTTGCCACGCTAAAGCTCTTGGATTTCTTAATGTCTGTTGAAGATGCGCCAACCTTTACATCGTAAGTTCCGGCCTCAGTTACCCAAGCCGATCTTGCTGTATCAAATGATGACAGGTCTTTTGC
>JAQBOK010000312.1 GCA_028288085.1 Mucilaginibacter sp. | reverse complement strand
CGTCCGTCGATTCCCGAAGCATCCAGCCAATTTTTCGATGGTTATTGCCTTTATCTTTCGAATAGTAATACCCGCTAAAATCATATTTCGCCGATCAGCGGCAGGGCTATCGAAATAAAGGGTTTATTGGAACACTTAAAAGTTATAATACCGGCAAACGCGGCAATCCAGCAATACCCATCCTTTGTCCTGGAGCATCGCTATGATAAGCAACTTGTCTTTCTTAACGTAAAGTTTCCTGACCGAATTTATGGCTGGATTGGTATATGATATCCGATCGAATATTTTTCTTTCACACCGCGCAAGCCGACTATTTCAATTGTTTTTATTTTAGTTGCCATTTTGATTCTCTCAATTTTTGAAGTTCATTTTTGACATTGATATCAGTAAGTTTTCCCTGCTCATAGGGCATTGTCAATGATTATGCTATGGCTTTATCTACATTAGCAATTCTGAACATCCTTAAAAAAGTCATCTTTAAAAACTATTCTGTTAACTCGAGCAATTGGTGAAAGATTTGAACCTTCAAAGAAGAAAGGACACCCATATAGAAAGTTGATGGATGAATTAACGTACCTCAATTCAGCCAGAAATCAATTCGCACACTTTCCTACAATCCAGGCAACCAATGAACTAGAATATAGTTATGAATTGTTTAATTGAATTCGAGATAGTCAAATTTCAAATGGTTTACAATAGAGGAAATCGACATTATTATAAACCGAATATAATCGGCAAAAATTGAAGTCCTAAATCTTACTAAGAAAAAAACGCGTCCAATTTAAATCGTATATTCTGAAGCATATTAAGAAGTTATTTCTCTGAACTACCGATAACCTTGTCAAATAAAGGTTAACAATCCAGAGTAAATTGCAACATGCCTAAGGTATCAAAATTATTGGATTTACAAGTCTGTCGAGGAATGATAAGAATGTTATAAGGGGTTCGATTAGAATCCCTCCGGCCACTTAAGGAGATGATCGATTAAGATCATCTCATTTTTTTTGAATAATAATTTCCTTAATATCAACTAGTTATATTCAAATTTTCTCATTTTAAAACCGTTTCGACATTTCTACATTTAAAGTAACATTCGTATTATCAATAATCCAAAAAGTGCTTAAATTCAATAAAATCAGACAATTCTAAGGTTCGATTTCCCCTCAAGGTTACCCAATGCGTGCTTTTTGATGTTTAAACTGCTCATCAGCTGGTCATACAAATCATCGCCCATACTGCTTTTGGTTTGAGTTTTAATGGTCGGCCGTTTGCCTTTGGCTTTCGCCTCGATCAGTGCCAGTAATTCAGTATGGTAAGATACCGCCGCGGCTGTTTACTATGCGCCGGATACAGCCCAGGCACCGCGATGTGATCGCTATCAAGATCCCCCCTCACCTCCAGTTGGTTTGATATTCGTGCCATAAAAAAGGCAAGCACTTACGTCGATAAAAAACAAGCCCGGTCTGAGCCAGACCGGGCTTGTTAAGGATTGATCGCTTTTAAACAGCGGTGGTATCCCTTCTCAGGAAGCCCAATATCAGCGATATGACCGCGATGACTAATAAGATGTGTATTAACCCGCCTGCGGCGTAAGCAAAAGTTCCGATAGCCCAGCCTATTACCAGGATGACAGCTATGATATACAAGATCGATCTCATGTTGTTGTTTTTTAAGTGAGCAGATGTGATCATCTTACAAAATAAATACCAAACAATATTGTCGGCTCTGTTGAACCAATCATAGTGTTGTTATGGCTATTTAAAAGGACACTTCACTGCTTAGCCTACAGCAACCTAAGGACAAAACGCCTACCTTTTGCGGAGATAAACATCGACTGCTTTGACGAACGGCCGGCTACAGGTCCGACTGACCCGGACAATCGCATCCTCCGGGATGCAGAATCTCGGGCATGGGTTTTGTACGGTACGGACGCGGTATGGTCCGCGGTAGTTCATGGCTAACATAAGGCTATGTTTATTAGTTTATCAATTGATTAGTCGTTAGTTCAGCCTGCGCTATTATTGTCCTGTAAATCGTCAGAAGCAAATGTTCGTGTTTCGCCCTTATCGAGTTTTACCTCAATATTATCCCCGATGGCGTCGACGACTTCGTCTTCCCCATCGGGTGTAATGACACGCTGCCCTTTTAAAAATAAATGCTCGTCCATCGCTGACTATTTTTCATCAGTGGCGTAAGTGCTCCATTGCGCTATGCCTTCCGGTTCGGCCTTGGTCACCTCCTCGCTTTTGACTTTGCTCATTTCCTTGTTTAGTTTTTCGGTTGACTTTAGTTCCTTGCTCTTATCATCAGGCAAAGCGGTCAGTCCGTTCGTTTCGTTCACATAAGTAATCGGGCCGGCGATATATTCAAAATCCTTGCCCATATCTGGCATTTCGCCCTCGTTCCAGGGTCCGCGAACAGTTTGCCTGTTAGACATATTGAATGCCTGCTGTGTAAACCTCGGGTCAGCCGCTAATACCCCCCGGTGGGAAGCACCTTTTGGTTTACCCTTCCCGCACCCAATTAAGATTTCGGGTAAAGTTCAATAATTACGTATAATGGCACTTAATTGAAGTGGATTTTTAAATCAAGCCTTTAAATTCTTCACCATCGAGGTAACGTTCTAGGGGGTCCGTAGAATCAAATGCCCTTATCATAACCACTCTTTCTAAATCAATAGAGTAGTATACTTCCACATAAAAGCCGTCAAGATTATATAAAGATATATGATTACCTGAGTCTGTTCTACTAGCCAGGAATACCCCTCTTTGTGTAATCTCAATTTGCTTTGATTCCTTTAAAGATTTGAATTCATATATTTCCATGATATTCGTATATGATTGTTTGTTATACAATTTATCATGAATAAAAAAATTTGAGCTGTACTTCAAAATCTGCGATCGCATTTACAACACACATAACGCTTCAATGGCAACAAAAAAATGTTTTTTAGCAGAGCCCCCACCGCTGAATATTCTTAAACATTTATTTGCCTTTACTTTGTACCATAACCTTTATAGTTTGCAGGATGATATTCAAATCATGGTTTAAGCTGATATTTTGATGATATAGCAAGTCATATCTTAACCGGTCACACATTTCATCGACATTTTCCGCATAGCCATAGTGAACCTGACCTATCGAAGTGATTCCCGGTTTCATTTTAAACAAGTGTTTATAGCACGGGTTTTTTTCAACTATCTGCTCTATAAAATACTGCCTCTCCGGTCTGTGTCCAACTACAGACATATCTCCTTTTAATACGTTCCAAAATTGTGGCAGCTCATCCATTCTGGTCCTGCGTATCACTCTTCCCCATTTCGTAATTCGTGGATCATCAGCACTTGACAAACATGGGCCAAATTTCTCAGCATCTACATGCATGCTTCGAAATTTGTAAATGTTAAATGGCCGGTTGTTTTTTCCTACTCTCTCCTGTTTATAAAAAACAGGCCCTTTGGACGAAAATTTTGTAATGATGTAAATGATTAAAAAAACAGGCGCCCCTATTGACATAACCAGGGCGGAAAAACCTATATCAAATGCGCGTTTCAATATTTGCATTTTATAACTGACCTTAGGTTGAGATGTAACATGAAGAACTTTTAGATTATTGTAATTAAGAATATGTTCAAATTGCTGCTCTAATATGTTGTCTGAAATAACCTTTATTTTTATTGAAAATGTATTTCCGAACCGGGTTAGTATTTTCAGTAATCTTTCATCTAATTCTTTATAGCAAATAAATATTTCATCAGGATTACCATTAAGCAGTTTAAAGTCCCTTAAATTTTCAGGCAAACTCAGTATTTCCTCTATGCCAATGAAATCTAATATATCATAACCATATTCAGGATGACTTTTAAACAGACCATCTATCCGGGCAAATAAGCTTTTGTCTCCAACAACCAGAACTTGTCTGTGATTATAACCTCTTTTCCTTAAATTATCCAGCAGGAAAAATAAAATCCCGCGACCCGCTATTAAAAAACATAAATAAGAAAGATAAAATGCGATAAAGGTCGGGCGCGGTATCTGATTTAATTGGAAAACCCAAATACATCCTAAAACCCCTACCAGGTAATAGGTAAGCGTTAGCAGTAGACGGCTCAAATAGGTTTTGAGGTCTAATGGCCTCGGTATAATATAGCTTTTGTTTAAAATTGAAATAAAAACCCAAAAAAGATTGGTGATAACTCCAAACTGAAAACCGGAGCCAATTGGATAAATCCCATAAGTAATATAAATGGAAATAATTAAAGCCAAATTCAACAGAACTAGATCAGCAATTAAAACGGCGGCAGGTAAATATCTTGAGTAACGAACTGACATAAGCAAAACATTGAATATAATTAATTCACTACTAATTAATTTAATTAATTAGTAGTAGCTATATATTCTTTACTTAATACAATACTTAAACCAAATGCCGATTTACGTTAATTTTTTTTCTACATAGCTTATTTTTTTAAAAACTTATAGTGGCTTGAATTTGGAATATAACGCAATAGGAACAGGCGAACTAAAAATATCAGGCGCAGATGTTTCATTACTATACATATTGTTTATTAAAATAAACACCATTTTTAATATCGAAAGCGTTTGGGTCTATTATTTAATATTATCGCCAATAGGATTTGTGCATTGATAAACTCTTCAAAAGAGTAACAGGCATATTCCTGTAAAAGTTACCTAATGAATATCCGAGCCATTTTGCTAATATCAAGTTGATAGTGCTGATCATACTTATCGGACTATTGATTGCCATAAATTTCATCACAGATTTAACATATTTCAAGCCTTCACCTGTTGGTTTTCCATATTGATCAATCAACCATTGATTTTGCTCATGGAACACCCGGGTATCAAAGTATCGTTTAAATTCTTCTTTAAAAGAATAATTGTGCGAATGCTTTACTTTCGCATCTGCTACGTAGGCAATCTTATAACCAGCTATTAACATTTTGGCGGCAACAAGGGCATCCTCCCCCATGATACTTTCTGAGGGGAACCCACCGATATTTTTTAATACAATTCTCCGGTAAGCCGCGAATGAATTGGAACAAAAGAAAACTTTAAAACCTAGCCTATCTTTATCCTGGAAAGAGCGAACGATAGACCCTTCAGGATAATTAAAAAGCCTTGCATGGACTTCGAGAGGTTTGGCATTATCATGTGGTATTTGCCTTCCATATGCTAAGGCCACATCTAAATCATCAAAAGCTTCAACTAAACGCCTCAAACTATTTTCCGTGGAAAGAATGGCATCCTGTGTTAGAAAAACGCAAATATCAGATTCAGTGCGATCTGCCAATAATTGCCTGGTAGTACCATGATTGAATTCTTCCTTGGTTATTTTAATAACCTCGAATCTGTGTTCGATAGCCAATTTTACCGTATCATCGTTTGACCCGGAGTCCACGACTATTTTTCGGCCAATAGGATAATTTTGATTTGAAATACTTTCCAATACTTCTATCCATAACTTTCCGGCATTTAAAGTTGGTATTAAAAGGCTTACTTCATTTTTCTTTTCCGGCATCTTACAAAAACATTACAAGTTTTATTAGAAACGATTTAATATCTGCCATGTTTGCAAAGAGGCTCGTTCCCAATTGAATTTTGCAGATTGAACGATCGATTTTGATGCAAGGGTATATCTTGTTTTTTCGTCATTGATCAATTTGAGCAGGCCCTTTTCACATTCTGATAACGAATACGGGTCTACTAACAACCCGGCGTCACCCACAACTTCAGGCAGTGAGGTTTTGTTTCCTGTCATTACCGGGGTTCCAACTGACATTGCTTCCAAAGGCGGCAAACCAAAGCCTTCATAAACGGATAAATAAACAAAAAACAATGCATTGGTATATAGTTGGGCAATGTAGTCGTCTTTAACATGGCCCGTGAAATAAACCCGATCAGGTAATTCATTTATCCCAGCATCTTTAAATATTTTGCTGTTACCTTTTCCGCCCACCACAATTAGCCCGATGTCTTCTGGTACCTGGTGAATGATATTTCTCCAGGCATTGAGCAGCATGGGTATATTTTTTCTCGGCTCAAGAGAACCCAACGATAACACATATCTATTGAAAGGTACTTTGAACGGTTCCATCACATGAGCAGAGCTTGATACTATTTTGTCAGAACCATTATAGATCAAGGTTACTTTCGAATCTGGGACTTTAAATAACTTCAAAATACGCTGTCTGCTAAACTCCGAAATGGTAATAATATGATCAACCTTTTGGCACAAGCTGGGCAACATATAATTATACCATCTAACATAGTTTTTATTGAACCATTCCGGGTGATCCATGGATACAACGTCATGTACGGTGAGGACTTGCCGCTTGTACGAGATCGGGCCTGAATTGCTTGGAGACCATAACAGATTTTTACCGAGTTTACCCGGTAACATAAATTGTTCCCATAGATGCCCGGTTATTCCACGCGAGATATTTAATGCCGGCGCAATCTGCTTAACATCCCCAGGAAATGATTCAAGAATTTTTTGAGTATAGCGTTGAACGCCCGTAAGCGCGGAATTCATACACCTGGTATTGCAAGTAATAGACATGAAATTATATAACCCTAAAACTGTCTTTTTGCTTTAATCCTGTTGTAAAAAAAAAGTACCTGGTAAAAAGAAGACAGCGTCTGAAAAAACCCTTTTTTGAATATTTTATCCTTCAGCATTCGATAAATTACAGCCAACCTGTTGCTGTCAAAAGCCAAAAAATAGCACTCAAGCATTGTTTTATCTTGATGCGATAATTCGTCTTTGTATCTTTCAAAAAATAATTTAAGCATAGCCAATACATTTCGTGACATTCCAATTTCCCGTTCAGGATTAATTATTAACCGTCTGATTCGCGAAGCCATGGTATTGTTTCCTACCACATTGCCGGATGCATTGCCGCTATGCTGTCTGTAGTGAATTAATTTTTCATTCAAAAAATGGCTTTGATATATTGAGGCAACAAGTGCTATCCAATAATCATGATTTTCTGCCTCGAACGGTATATTGCTAATTTTATCGGCAAGTTGCTTGTTGAAAATCATTGTACATCCAAACACATAGTTAAAACTCATCAAATTGTTCAGACGGATATGGTGCTTTAACTTATACTCACCAAGTATAAATCCGCCTGACGAATCCATCAGTTCAAAGTTGGTGTAAACTAACGCCGGGCTGTTTTTATAGTTATTTTCGAGAGCTATGATGGCAGCTAAGGACCTTTCGATTTTTTTGGATTTCCATATGTCATCCTGGTCAGAGAACATAATATATTCCCATGCTAAATTGTTGTTAGCGTAAGAAAGAAGCGACGAAAAATTTGCGCATGCACCTCTGACATTGGTTTCATTAATGATTAATGTTATGCGATTATCCCGACTGATATATTCTCGGATTATAGGAACAGTATTATCTTTCGATCCGTCGTCCCTAATAACTAATTGCCAATTCACATAGGTTTGTGTACGCAAACTATCCAACTGTTCGCTAATAAACTTCTCCCCATTATAGGTCGCCATAAGAATGGTAATTAATGGCGTATTATTCATTAAGATAATAATTGATTTCCGGCGAATTATATTTTTTTGTTAGTAACAGATAAAAGACAATGCTGATCAATAGAAATACCGGAAAGATTAGCAAGACATTTTCCAAAACCAAGAATGCCTGAGGCGGATCAGTTTCGATTCCAGCCAGGCCTAGATATAAATAAACGAAGATAATTTGTCCAAGTATGTTTTTCCTAAGTTCAAAAAATAGGACATTTCTCACCAGGCTTAAGATCAAACCGATCAGGTAGGAGAAAACTATACTTCCATAAAAGCCAAAATAAACATACCCAAACACGTTATGCCTGGCGTTTGGCCCGGCGGTAATATCCAGATCAGAAAACATTCTGAAAAGCTGGACACCAAGTATCACCGGCTGCCTATCGCGGGGAATAATTCTTAAAGTGCTGAACATATCTCCAAACAATGCTAAAAACGGCTGAGAACCATTTACGTGCTCTATATTATTGTTTGCGTAGGCAAAGAAATAGGTATCTCCGGAAGCCACGAGTCTGAATAAAAAAACGCCCAAGCTATTCTGTGTATCAGTTTTTTGAACCAGTATAGTCAGGAATGCAAAACCAATACCTACTATTAGTAGTATTAACTCCAACTTCCTTAACTTTAAAAAATAGGACTTGAATCGTGATGCATTAAGCAGCAAAAAACAAAATATAAGAAAGCCTAAAAACATAAACTCGCCCTTACTTCCTGATAAAGCAAAAAAAACGAGCACCATTAACAGAAAAACATATTTATAGATATATATAAAGATCGACGAATGTTTATTAAACAAAAAGTAAATCAATATAAATATGGAGCAAGGCTTGAGAACATCTAAAATGCGGCCTATTATGCCCAAACCACCACTGCTGTTATAAAGATCAATGTGCGTACCCAAAAGCAAAGGTATTCCGATAAGACGGTAGCTTACTAACTGTAAGATTATGTAAGACCCGGAGGTAACCAGAAATAATATTTTTTCAAATAGGGATTGATCTTCGATCAAAAAAGTTTGACTCTGCGATAATACTTGACTTCTTTTTAAACTTTTAAAAGTAAAAAGGCCCACCCAAAAAGCCACTTGAGTGAACAAGTAACTATATAAGTATCGGGTATCAATATTGTGAGTGAAATAAAGAAACCACACTACCGAAAAACCAAAAACCGAGAAAAGCACGGCAAACATTATGGGATCTAATATCGATAGATACAGTCTTTTGAAGATCAGTGTATAGAAAATAATGGAAGCAGCCAGAATGCCCAGGTAAAGAGGTAAATGATCATTAAGCAGTAATCCAAAACTAACCCAATCCATGCTATTTTTTATTTTTTAAAGCCTTGGCCATTGTCCGGCGCATATAAGCATATAAGTAGATCATAAACGGAAAATTCCTCTTGACTACCCCAATCTTATCTTTATAAAACTCCTCGTCGGCTGTTATTGCCGAAATGCCGTCTCCTTCATAAATACCGATCTGCATGGGAATGTATTTAAAATCAAATGTTTTATCCCCGTAACAAAGCATATTCAAATGATGATCAGCCAGCATTTTGTATTTGGTATCGTACCTGTATTTCTTAAGTGCAGGTAAGGGATAAAAAATTGCCTGGTGACAAATATTGGTAACCGCCAATTTAAATCCGGTATATCTTCCATCATATATTCTTTTCAGGTCTTTACGATAGACATTACCATAATAAATGCAATTAGGTTTTGTAAAGTTTGGAGTCAGCTTATCTAATATATTTAAAAGAGTGTCTCCTGCACCCAAAAAATACACCCAACTGCCATTAACCATGTCAATTCCCTTATTCATGGCATCGTAAATTCCCTTATCCGGCTCGCTGACCCAACTACTAATTAGGCTTTCATAATTTTTAATAATATCTACGGTTCCATCAATCGATCCCCCATCTACTATAACATACTCAATATTAGTATAGCTTTGATCTACTACACTTTTTATTGTCCGTTCAATGGATGCAGCAGCATTAAAACAAACGGTGATCACAGAAATTCTAGGGTTGTTCATGCCGTCCTATCTTTAAAATGATCAACAAACTCATTTACGGCCCAAAATCTGGAAATGTTAGTCTTCATCCATTCTTCGTCCTTATCCCACCATTTCAATTCGTTTAACACTTTTATTTCATCGTTGGTAAAACGTTTTTTTATAAATTTTGCCGGGAACCCTCCAACGATCTCGTAATCACCAATATTTTTGGTTACTACGGTGTTAGCCGCGATAACTGCACCATTGCCAATTTTCACTCCCCCGGCGATCACAACATTTGCACAGATCCAAACGTCATTACCTATCTCTACATGCTCATCATATTCAAACTGGTTTTCGTCAACATATTTTTTTGCATGAAAATTCGGTACCATATAAGTTGAAGGATGGATACTTACGAAGCCAGACGTGGGGTGTGTACCAGGCGAAATTTTTACGTTAGAAGCGATTGAACAGTACTTGCCAATTTTGCAGTTTAATACAGTGCTATACCCGGCAATGTAAGTGTAACTTCCAATGTCACAATTTAATATCACATTGTAATTTCCAACCCAATTATAATATCCAAAAGTGCAGTTTCTTACAACTGTGCCGTAATTGATACGAAGGTGCTTTCCCCAATTTTTGAGCTGATAATAAAGCTTGTACCCTATCCATCTGAAATAATTGGTGACAGGGTTGGCAAAGATCGACTTATCAAAATATGCTTTCATAGTAATATTTCTTTAAGTGCTTTTCTTTAAAAAGGTTTTTAAATTGTGATTGGATAATATTAACGGAATGAAAATTAACAGGAAAATTGCGACGGCTAGAAAGAAGGCTTGGTTAGAATACCGGAAATTTCGCTCTAATAGAATGGCAACAATAGTATAGAGCGTTGCAACAAACATCAGGAAAAGATCGGTTCTTGAGAATATCCGGCCAAAACCAACGATCAAATCACGTTGATATAGGATAATTAATAATACCGAACCAGCGGTAAACGTTATACCCCAAGATAGTATGACACCATGTCCTTTAAAGAAATAACCAAGTATTAATCCTAAACCAAGATTAGTTAAAGCCATAAATAAAGACACAAAAACAAGCAAATTTAATTTACCCTGGCCTAAAGAGCTATAATATGCCGGGCCACACATTACGTTAAAGAACATCGCAATTGACAATACAATCAATGGAAAAATAAATGCCGGCTCGATATGGCCTATCCAAAAAAAAGAAATAAAGGAACTAAAGCTTATGACGGCACAAATTAGTGGGGCATTAACAAACAAGGTGACCGACATCGTTCGTTCATAAAGCCTTCGCACTTCATCCATGCCCTTATGTGACGCTCGGGCAACTACAGGTATCATTACCTGGTTGGCATTCACAATTAAAGCCCTTACCTGGTTTATTAGCCTGCTTGCCATTTCATAATAACCGACTGCCGGCAGACCACCAAAACGTGTTAACAGCGCTTTAGTTGCGGGTTCATAAAGCATTTGCAAAACGGATACAGCCTGAAACCTGGAACCATAAGATATCAATTGCTTGAAAATAACCCTATCCCAATTCCATTTGAACAACGTAAAATCTGTTATCAAATATATTCCCGTAAAAAAGGCTGAAATAAATATAACCACAGACTGGATAACCTGGGCATATGTAACGCCCAGCAACCCATATTTAGGAACCAATAAATAGCTTAGCGCAAGGAAAACAACTGAAGAGCATATGTAAATAATATTACGCAGATAATTTTTTTGAAACCCCTCCAGGATAGAGGTATAAACCCCGGCTATTTCGTTAATAAATAAGCATAGTAAAGAATATGGCAGAACTTTTAAAGCCAAAGCTATATACTGTTTATCAATTATCTGGCGTATTAAAAAACCAACTCCGAGGTAACCAAGCAATATTAAGATGACGAAAAAAAAGATGATTGAAAGGAAAGCTGTGAAGATGAGCTTATTCATTTTTTCACTGTCGCCAACTTCCTTGTAATCAGCTACAAACTTGACCAAGCCCGATGTAATTCCAAAATTGGCCAGGTTGGCTATGGAGGAAGTAGATACCACGAGTGCCCAGATCCCTAATTGAGAAGGCCCGAGTGTTTTAATCAAATAGCGATATAAAAAGAAGTACATCAGGCCGACAACAATTACCTGTATTGCAGCAGACGCTGCGTTTAATAATATCCTTTTATGGCCAGATGAATTATCCATTTAAATCTGGCTTAAAATTTTATTGAAAAACACATAAAAAACAGAAAGGATCAGCCCAATAATACCTCCGACTAAAAAACTCAATATTTTGCCTGGCTTTTCCTGTTCAAGTGGAAGATCAGGCTTATCAATCACCTGTATCAGAGGTGTCTCTTTTCTTAGGGTAACTTTTGCCAACTCTAGATTTTTAAGGAGTTCAGCATAAAGCGCGCCGTTAGCCTGCACATCAACGCTTTTGCGTTGGGGGCCGGCACGTAAAATGCTCAAGTTAGGATTAGCATTAGGCACTACGTCGTTTGCCAGGGCAGCACCGGATATCGAGGAGTTCAGGATCGACCTCACACTATCCGTTTGCTGCTGAAGTATATGAAGATTTTTAAGTGCGCGGATGGACTTGGTTGAAACGTAAAAGTTGTTGACGTTATCGACTAATGTTTGATTGAAGAATTTGGCAAATAATTCATCTTTAGCTGATACCTGAACATCAATGATGCTTAGTTTTTTGTCGGGCTTATCTACAGCCAAATTCTTCTTTTTAATCTCTTTGGCAATGTCAAAAATAATGCTATCCTGTAGTACGGTTAATTTACTGGTATCCCCTTCAAAGCTAATATTTTTAAGGGCTGGTTCTCCGGACCATTTATCCCGAAGATGGTTATAGTCAATATATCTGTCAATCAACAATTGAGGCTTTGAATTAAAAACACATTTGGACAATAAAGTCCTCTGAAGCATTGTGCGGGACTTGTACAATTCAATGATGTTATCACCAACAAACAATCCGTTGGTGCTCCCATTCAAACTAATCCCTACCATAGATGCCAAACCGGAATATTGACTTAAACCGGGTTGCTCACCTTCTTCCAAAACAAATGTACTTTCAGCCATATAGACAGGCTTCTTTACTAAAGCATACACTAAACCAATACAAGCTGCAATAACTGTTATGCCGATAATTAGCTTCCATTGTGAAACGAAATATCTATTCCAATAACGTAGCCGCTTAATAATATCACGGACAGATACTTCATCCGGTGCGTTACTATTTTCACTATCATTATTTTTAATCATAGAGAACGGCTGCTATTTATGTAAACTAACTATACCAAAAATAATTGCGGCCAACGATGCAAAGCCTGTGGTATAAGCTAATATCTGCTGACCGGTATTAGTTCGTGATTCGGGCTTTGTTGGCACATAAATTTCACTACCCGGTTTTACGTCAGGGTGAACATTAAAAAACAAAAACTTGCTCGTACCTTTAACTGTGCCATTGGGGTAAACGATGTAAGCACTTCTTCTCAAAGCCTTCGGAGAAAAACCACCAGCATTCAAAACATAATCTTTAAACGATTTCCCATTTTCAAAAACAACTGCACTTGGGTAAAGCACCTGACCGTTGACCCTTATAATCTGTTGTTGTTTGGGGATACTTAAGACATCCCCATTTTCGAGGATCAAATCTTGATTTGTTCCGGGTTTTTCCAAAATCTTCTTCAGATCGATCCCGACATAATTGTTACGCAATTGAAGAGTATCTTCCACCCCATTATTAGTTGAATCTCTCAGGCTGTGATTTAACCTGCTAAACCGGGCGGCTCTCTCCTTCAATAATTTCGCCGTATCAATTTTCGTTCTTTCTATACCTAAGACAGCAACATTATCACGTTTCAAACTGCTACCTTCCACATCAGCAGAGGCTGTTAAGCCACCGGCACGCTGTATAATATCCGATATCTTTTCATTTTTCTTTTGAATGGTATAGAAACCGGGGTAAACTACTTCGCCCTCAAGTTTCACCGTCTTTTGTTTTTCGAATCCTGGTAAACTATAAATTGAAACAATGTCGAAAGGTCTGAGTGTAAAGTTTCCACCGCCAGCTTTTAGATCTGAATCTACGTCGACGCTGTAAACTTGCGCTACCTGACTATTTTTAGAAGCTGGATCACTGTTGTATACCCTGCGAGAAACTTCAATACGTTTGGCACTTGCTCCCTCTGCAAATCCACCGGCTCTTATAATCAGATCAGCGACTTTCATACTATCCGCATAAGCAAATTCTCCCGGATTTCTTACTTCTCCCTTGATCGCAATACGGTATTGATCGCGCAGATCAAAAATAGATGATATGGTTATTTTGTCCTCTCTCTGCAGATTTATATCAGGCGCCGACTTTGCTAAAATATCCTTTACACTAAAAGATATTTGTTCTGTGGTATTATCAGGCCTGAGTCTTATAATGGTTCCTCTTGAGGTGAACGCATCTTCTTTTAATCCCGAAGCTTTTTCGATCAACCGCGATAACGTGAGGCCTTTTTCCAGTTCATACATACCGGGTCTAAATACAGCACCTTCAATGCTTACCCGGTTCTCGTAGCGATCAATAATAGGCTCAACAATATATTTATCACCCCGTAAAGGGATGTAATTCTTATAATCATTTTCAATTACATCTGTTATGCGGCGCTGCCGGTCGCTTACCTGTAAAATCTTTATCCTGCTGGTATAGGCAATATCTGTAAAGCCTCCCGCAAATCTGATAACGTCTGCCAGTGTTTCTCCAGGCAAAATTTCGAACAGCGCAGGAATTTTAATTTCGCCGGAAATTTCTACCCGGGTACGGTAAGTTGGCACCCTGATAATGTCCTGGTCTTGCAAACCAATATTATCTTTTTGACTACCTTTTGTTAAAAAGTCATATACATCTAGGGTTCTGATAACTTTGTTATTTCTAATGATCTCAATTTGGCGGAAAGAGCCGTTTTCACCGGGTCCGCCGGCTGCATACAGTGCGTTAAAAGCGGTGGCTAATGATGGTAATGTATAGGTTCCTGGTTTAACTACCTCCCCTACCAAAATCACTTTTATACTCCTGATATTTCCCAAACTAACCTGTAGTGATGTTCCTTTACCAATAGCGTAATTACTGGCGGTCAATTTACTTTTTATGGCGGTTGTTGCTTGCTCTATAGTTTTCCCACCTACGTTTAATAAGCCAACACCAGGAATATTGATATTGCCTTCAGGGGACACTTCGAGCTTCCAGTTGGCCAAAGAATTACCAAACACGTTAATATTTAACTGATCAGTTGGACCGACCACGTAATTTACAGGAGTTGCCAGGTTTAGGTTAGGGGCAAAAGTTAAATTTGAGTTCTTAAAAATATCAGCACCAAAAACCCTGGGTACCAGCTTACCAAAAATATCCCGTTTTTTGTAGTATGTACTTGCCGAGTCTGTGTCTGCTTTATAGTTTAATTTTCTTCGAGATTGACTGGTGTCGCTATAATTTAAATTATTGGATAAAGCGGATGCACTACCTTCTTTTTTCCTGATATCGCTAATCCGGATTTGTAATTTTTGTGCCTCCGCTGACGACATACCCTTGGTCTGTGCCATTTGAACTAGCTGCTTATCGCTAATATTAGATGCCGCGGCCTGTTGCATCAGTTGTTTTACCTGTGCGTCTGAAAGTTCGTCAACTTTAACGTTTGAAATGTCTTGTGGGATACTTTGAGCAGAAACATGCACCAAAGAAAAGCATATAAAATTTAAAATTATCAGCAGAATGATGTAAGGCTTTATATTCATAGAACATGTGTATATATATAAGGCATTTTAAGTATAATAATCAACTGCTATTGTACAAATTACCCTTAATAATGTTTTAAAATTAAATGATGTTAATAAAGGCAATTACGAAAACTGCGTTGATAAAAAAGAGATCAACCCTAAAAGTCATTATAAATATTTCTGAATGAACTTCTAAGCCCTATGGTAAACATGCTCGTTTTATTGTTTGAAAGACTATTTTTCTCATCACGATATATCCCGCCCAATTCTAATCGTAAATTATATTTAGGGTTTATTATATAGGCTACTTTTCCTTCGGCATAGTAAAAGTTAGTATGTATGCCCTGCCCTACATAATTTCCATATTGATTTGCTGCATTTAAGTACGACTCAAAAATATCCTGTCCATAATCAAGTCCATTAGGGTTTAATCCATAATAGGCATAGTTAAGTTGCCCCTGTAAATCAAAACGCCCTGCAGAATAATTCAGAATGGCCAGCCACTCTCTGAAATTAGCACCAAACGGATGAGCGAGAGGTTGGTCAGCCTGGCTATAGTTGCTGGTTTGATCAAATGAGCTATAAGTAAAAGGCCTGGCCGTATTGAACTCGGCCAGATAATTCAATCGTTTGATCTGGAACAAATCTGCGCCCCTAAAACCCAGCTGGTATCCGGACTTATTGGTTACGCTGCCATTTCCGGCGAGAAAATCCTTTGAATGGAATTCATTCAGTGCAAATTGCCCGTAAATAATTGTTTTATCAAAGATTTTATATTTCCCTGTAAAACCTAAAAGATTTTTACCCGGGTCATTGTCAATATTATTTTCAGGCACTAAAAAGGTAAAAGGACTAGCCAGGGAGACATTGAAACCTCGCTTTTGTCCGCTTGTACCCTCGTTAGCTTCCATTACATTCTGAAAAAACCCAAGGGAAATCCTGTTTGATACATTCCAGTCGAGGTATTGAAAATAGCCCCACTTGTTGCGATGGGTGCCATCAGTTGCCAAAGGCGCGTTAGGATTGTTCAAGTAAGTGTACATGGTCATATACCTTACGTTCCCAACTGTGGCCGTTAATTTCAGGAACGGATAATTAGAAGCAAAGTCAGATAAAAGCATGGAGCGATACCCGTCACCAATAAAGGTTTTATCTTTACCCAAACTGAAATTTATAAATTTAACGGGTGTGTAAGAAAGCAAGAAACTGGAGTAGTAATAATCTTTAATACTTTGACCGGGATTACCATCCTTTTCCTGGCCGGGTATATAGCCGGCTCTGTTAGCATAAGCATTTATATAATCTGGAAATCTTGCCTCATTATCGTAAAAACTTCCATAAAAGAAAAATTTCGACCCTATGGTTCCGCCGATCTGGACACCTAAACTTGTCAGTGAGATAGTCTTATCATTCGAAAAATCGCGTCCGATCTGGAAATCAGGAAGAAGATCTGCATAAAACGTATAACCCGCTGCCTTTATATCTATCAAATGTTCATTAAATAACTTTTGGTATACAGGGCTTTTAATTTTATTGCAAATGATCAAAGAATCATAGGTATTTTTTAATAAACTGTCATCTACGAAAAATGGCTTCAGCGATGAATGTATTCTTGTTTTAGTAGAATAGAGATCGTCACTGAATTTTTGATAGAACTGGAAAGAATATGGTTGATAGACCAATTGTGCCAAAAGAGGCCCGGACGTAAAACACAAGGTGATTACAGTAAAAAGGAACTTTCGTAAAGCATGATTAGCCTTTATAAACGATTGTTGTTTGATAGCTGTTCTCATTTAAAAATCGGTATATAAATTCCTGAAGCTGCTTCTCAATCCAAAAGAGATGAGCACTGTTTTATTATCAGTCTGACTATTTGATTCTTGACGCAATACGGCCCCTGCCTCTATTCGTAAGTTATATTTGGGATTAATCACAAAGGCGATTGTCCCCTGAGCATATTTAAAAGTAGTACTTAAGCCTTGACCGGTATCGCTTCCCTGTGGGATATTATCAGCCAATAACAGATTATCTCCATAGTTGATATTATTGACATCAAGCCCATATTTAGCATAGTTAACTTGTCCCTGGAAATCAAATCGGCCAATAGAATAGTTTAAAATTCCTACTATTTCTTTAAAGTTCGCACCGAACGGGTGTGCCAGCGGTTCTTCCAGCTCTGTATAATTAACCAGTGGGTATTGAGTTGAATAAGTATATGGTTTTACCGTGTTATACTCAAAAAGATAATTAAATGAGTGGATCTTGAAAATGTCTGATCCTCTGACCCCCAACTGGAAACCATCTTTGGTGTTAACAGTTGATGAGGATTGATCATAAATAAACTGACCATAAATGGTAGTCTTTTCCAGCACTTTGTATTTACCGTTGAACCCGATTAATGTGTTATCAGGTATCGGACCGGACGGAGCCAAAGATTTTGAGAAAAATATTGGATTTACGTAGTTGGCATCAAACCCATGGCGCGTTCCGTCATCATAGGCATCGGGCGCAACCAAACCGTTAAAAAATCCTAACGATGCACGATTAGTTATGTTCCAGTCTATATAATGAAATGCCGCCCATTTTGCACGATTGGGGGGATGAAGTCCCGATGGATCAAATTGCTGTGCAAAACGATCCTGCAGATAGGCCCACATAGCCATATATTGAATTCTTTTGCCAATATTGATCTTCACACGAAGCAAGGGGTAGTTTTGTGCAAAATCAGATAATAGAATAGATCGATACCCGTCACCAATAAAGGTTTTATCAATCCCTCCTTCTATCATAAAGCCATTTGTTGGCGCGTAACCTAACAGGGTGGTAACATAGGCCCAATCTTTTGTTCCAATACCGCCATTAAAATCAAAAGCTTGCCCTGGCACTATTCCGGTTTTAACAACATATTGGTTAAGGTAAGTCGGAAACTTCCCCTGATTTTCGAAACCGCTGGTATAAAAAAAGAATCTTTTACCGATAGTACCACCTGCCTGGTATCCCCTGGTATTGAGCCAGGTTGAATTGTGGGCAATAAACTCCTTCCCGATCATCAGATCGGGTAAGTAGTCAAAATAAAATGTAAACTCGTTATTTTTAACGTCAAACAAGTGTTCGTTAAATAGCTTCCGATATGCCCAACTTTTATGGCTCGTATCCACCTCCCTGTCTAGTATTCCCAGGTAAGTGGATCTAACTGCGCTGGAATCATTGATAACAAATGGTTTAAGTGATGTATGTAAATTATTTGACGGCGAATAAAAATCACCATTCAGTTTTTGGTAAAATTGGTAGGAATAAGGCTGATAAAGCAATTGAGCACTTCCGATTATAGGCGTGGAGAGTGCGACTATGGCAAACAGGATTACTTTATGTAAACTTGGGGGTAATGGTATAGCCATATAAATATACTTGCTTATTAGCAATTCAGTACAAACGATCAGCCTGAATTGTTTTAATCTGCTTTCAAAATGCTTGGGTTTCCAATTCTTGCTTTTGAGGTTTGATTTTGTTGTGAAATAGCTTATTGGCCAGCGGCTGCATCTTGACTTCCAATAAATAAGCTGTTGCTATGATTAAAATCAATTTAATGAGGTTTAGAAAATAAAAATTATGAATGAATGGCAAATTCAACCATATAAAAGGAAAATGAATGATATAGATAGCGAAAGAAATTGGCGCTAAAACCTTAAAGCCCCTTAAAAACAAATTGAACCCAACCAATTTAAATCTCCACCAAATAAGCCCGATGATTATAAACATTAAGGTATCCAGGTAATAATGTAAATAAGTGGAGATTGGATAAGCCGCGTTTATTTGAGCCAAGGTTTCGTGTTTAACAAAATATCCTTTAAGTACAGGTATCGCAATTGCCAACGACATTGTACTTATGGACAAAAGTACCGGCATCAGTGTTTTCAGCTGAAAACTTTGATGCTTAAGATAAATTTCTGCACATGCAACACCCGTCCACCAAAGTAAAAAGTACGTAATAACCAGGAATGCGTGATTAGGCCATATTAAAAATAGTAACCAGCCTATCAAAGAAATACCTAATATCGGATAGATATGTGGTATATTATTTGCCGGGATTCTTTTGTGGAAATAAACGAATAAGGGAAAAAACATCACATAGAACCACCATTCGTAAGACAAAGACCATAATGGAAAATTGTCCAGGTAAGTTGGCACTATTAACCCCGGCTGCGCCTTATCATCCTGCATCATTAGGAAATTACCGATCAGGTTTTTTGCATCAACGGTAGTAAAATCATAGCCGTTTATAAAAAAAATTAAAGTAGAAATTAAGAAAGCAGCTACAGTGATGGGATATATTCTTACAAAACGTTTTTTGATATATTTATAGAAAGTAATCTCTTTATTGTTAACGGTAGAAACATAGATCACGAATCCTGATAAAAGAAAAAAAATCATAACAGCTTCCTGAGGATGCATGAAAATTAGCTTCAGTGCTTTATTTTGGTTATAGAGACCGTAGAAAGAAACAATGTGATGAAATACAATGTAGATAGCAACAAATCCCCTGATGGCCTCCAGTTTTTCTATCTTCATTGGTTGATTATATTTATCTTAAATCCTCTTACCTGCCTACCATCGTCTGGGACCCAGGTGTCCATTAAGATCACGCCCGGTTTTTCCCTGCGCACCTTGCCCGGTGCATCATTGCAATCGGTAAAGCCCGTTACCAGCCAGCCATTTTCTTCCAATATATATATACTCGTTGGCGGAATTAATTCTCTAACTAACTATTCCAAATATAGGTTGGGATTTACATAATGCAAGAGTATTTTGTAATTTCGAGTATATTCGACAAATGACACCCACAAAAGAGGAATTACTTAATAGTCTTTTAACAGACACAGAAGCTTTAAAATATCAAGACGGAAACTATGGTCTTAGATATTTCAACATTTCGTACTTATCAATTGCAACTATATGAAAACATAAGTTCGCAGTTGTTAGAACAAGATAATGACGCTATAACGGATTTAAAAGATAGAATCTCTTTTTATGAATCAAAAATTAAAAAAGATGAAGTATCAGAAAATTTGATATTGATATTGGGAATAATATTATTTGTTATAGGTGTGATTTTATGGTTTTTCAAAATACAGAAACCCCAAGATGAACTTTTAAAAATGCAATTAACTCAAGCAAAAAAGGAGAACTCGGAAACTACTACTAAAATTATTGTCTTAGGTAGAAAGCATCACGACCCTATTAATGTCAAAAAAGCTAAGTGATTTTTAAATTCAAAAAAGATTAATTCCGCCAACGGGTATATATATACAAATGGAAAGCATATCCTCATCATCGTCGAAAATTGCGATTCTCCGTCCTGCTTTATTCATCCCTTAATACGTGTTGCTACATGTGCAGCTTGTTAATATTATTTTAAACTATCAGTATGATTGTTCCAAGATGTGCAAATCTTGTTCCAACTTGAGTTATAATCGCCTGAATTCTTAAATATACTGGGCCAGGTAAGGTGCCGTACGGCTCTTTCCATGACCGGCAACTAGAGCGGGTGTGCCGGTAACGACCACTTTGCCGCCGTCTTCGCCTGCACCCGGCCCAATATCGATCACCCAGTCACTGGTCGCGATCACGTGCATATCGTGCTCTACCAGAATAACGGTATTGCCCGCGTCTACCAGCCGGTTCAGTTGTAAAAGCAAGCGCTCCACATCTGAAGGATGCAGGCCGGTGGTGGGTTCATCCAGCACATAAAGTGTTTGCCCGTGTTGCGCCCGCTGAAGTTCCGTCGCCAGTTTAATACGCTGTGCCTCGCCGCCGGAAAGTTCCGTGGCGGGCTGACCTAAACGGATATAACCCAAACCTACTTCGCGTACCACTTCCAGCGCCCGGCTGATGGCGGGTTCCTCGTCAAAAAAGTTGGCCGCCTCATCGACGGTCATGCCTAATACGTTTGCGATATTTTTGTCTTTGTATTTCACTTCCAGCGTTTTGGGATTATAACGTGTTCCGCCGCAGGTCGGGCAAAGCGTATAGACACTTACGCGACTGCGGCGAAATACTGGAATCGGGAATCGCCAGGCGGAAGCTTTCGTACGACATCGGGTACATCACCGAGGACAAACAACCATCTATCTCCGGCTGGCAGGCGTAACGCAACCACAGAAAAAGCTATTTTAAACCAGCACAAAAAAAACAAATATGACCACACAAAATTTTAAAACTACCCTGTTGGTAGACCCAAACCCCGGAGGAAGTATTCCAGGCCATTAACGATTTCCGTGGCTGGTGGACAGAGGATTTTAAAGGCTATTCAGCAAAACTGAATGACGAGTTTGAAGTCCGCTTTGCGGATATGCACGAGTCCAAACAAAAATTAACTGAGTTGATCCCTGACGAAAAGATCGTCTGGCTGGTTACGGAAAGCTATTTAAGTTTCCTGGACGATAAAAACGAATGTACCGGCACCCAATTTCCTTCGAAATATCCAAAAAGGGAACCAGACACAACTGCTTTTCACACATATTGGTTTGGTTCCCGAAAGTGAATGTTATCAAAGCTGCTTCCAGGGCCGGAACTATTTCCTGCATAGTTTGTGGCAGATGATCACCACCGGCCAGGGAGAGCCACATTTGCTGGCTGATATAAACGTAAAACCGAGTTATAATGATTATCGGAATTATCGGCGCATGGTAGATCGGCAGCTGCATGGCAGCTAAATTGTCCGGCTGGGCATCAGGTTCCATCGCCAACTCCCGTGGCCCGGAATCCTTACAAAAGCTTGCAAAAGAAACAGGTTTGACAGCTGCTACGGTAGCGGACGCGGTAAAAGTAAGCAAGTTATCATCGTCACCATCCCGCAAAAGATTATCCTGCTAAATGAAGGGAGAATCACATTCAAAATAGTCCCGGTATTTCGTTTAAAAATTGGGTAAGCAGCGAAATCAAGCCGCGAATGCTTGCAAACTACCTGTTAATAACCTTACAATCAATATTTTATACATTGGCACGTGCTTGGTATATGCCGAAGAGATGAATCAATAACGTATAGCGATTCAAACAAAGGTGTATCAATATCGGCTAAATTAAAAACAATGGAGATCGTCTACGTAACTACCCATTTGGTGATGGTAATTTGCCTGCTAGGCATTTTGTATCTGTCGGTTAACCCGGGTGAAAAAATTACTGCTCAGGAAAAATTATCGATAACCGTGCGCTTTTACATCCGTGGGTTAAAATTGATTGAAATTGTGGCAACAACCTGCTATAAGATAGCGACAGGTATTTTGGTATCCTATTTAAAATAGTATCCAAACGGCCTTTGACCTTAATGCCCATGGTCTAAGCTGGCGAATAACGTTGTAACACGGTAGCTAATATTTAAAACAGGATATAAAAATCATGGCTTTTATAGTTTTATCGCATTGTGGTTTTGAAACATGGAAAGAGGACCGGGCTTTCTCTTGACAAGGATCACATACCCATTCTATTTCTACACATCAGGTATACAATTTCATTCGCGTTGTATCAATACAGTATCGTTACTGAGCCGTTAAAAGTTTGTGTGTTATTTTTGACGTTGATTATGTAATAATATGTACCCGTAGGAAGTTTCTGGTTGCGATAACGGCCGTCCCATGCAATACCATAGCCTTTACTTTGGTAAATCATTGCCCCATACCGGTTAAATATTTTTACTAGGGCCGTAGCATCCAAACCCTGAACGTTCCAAACATCATTTATGCCATCGCCGTTAGGGGTAAAAGTATTCGGTATAAATACTTCAGAGCATTGCTCGGTTATGTGTATTTGCTGCATTGCTTGACAGCCGTTGGCATCGGTTACGATTAAAGTTACCGTTTGCGGGTAAGTGACGTTAAAGGTTTGTTCGCCCAGGACACTATTCCACGTATATTTAGAGAAACCCGCAGGCGCGGTAAGCGTTAATGTTTGCTGTTTATAAGTGCAGATGGTAATGTCACGAACGCTTAGTATTGGGTTATTTAGGAAAGCCACACTGATACTGGTATCAACCGCACAGCCGCTTGTTGAAGCGAGTGTGGCAGTATACGTACCGGATGATGACACATTGATCTCGTCTGAAGTCTCTCCTGTAGACCATTTTATGGTACCGTCTGAGTGAACTGCTTTAAGGGTAACACTTTGACCCTGACATAATGTAGTATTTATCTGTTGCTCTATAGTGAGGATTGGTTGCGCATTGAAAGACAATTGGATAGCATTCGATGTTTCGCTGCACGTTTGACTCTTGCTGCTGGTATTACTGATAATGACAGCAGTGTAAGTACCTGCCACATTAGTGGTGATACTAGCCTGGTTATTATAAGCGGGTACTAATACATTGTCCTTATACCAATTGATGGTATATAAAAGATCAGGCTTGGTAGACAGGCCTAAAGTAGCGTTATCACCAATACAATAGGCTGGCTTATCAGTTATAACAGCAGGAACAGGCACCTGGATAAAATTCAACTGTACTTCTTTTGATGGCACCCAGCTATTCTGGCATGCGCTTACCTCAACTTTATATTTGCCGGTATAAACAACTGTGATAGAAGGTGTCGTAACATTAAGCAGCGTATCATTACGGTACCAACGGTATTGATAATTAGGGTCGCCTTGTGCTGTGAGCGTTATCGAGCTGCCCTGGCAATAGCTTATTTCATCCGGGTAATTGAAGGTGAATGAAGGCGGCGGCGTAAAACTGAGCTGAAAAGCCGGCGATACTTTGGTGCAAAGCGTTTTGCTATCGGTAATACTGAGTGTGTAACTACCCGGGATAACCGTTTTTATGATATATTGATTATTAAGGCCTGGTAAAATCGTATTATCCTTGTACCAGCGCAACGTAAAAGCAGTGGTATCCATCAGCCAGGTAGAGGTAAAATGGGCGGTATCTCCCTGGCAATAAGGGATCTTATCAATGCTTATACCCGGCTCAGGTACTGATGACAAGTTTACCTGTACTTCTTTTGACGACACCCACGAATTGGTACATGCGCTCACTTCAACCTTGTATTTCCCAGTTTGATTTACTGCGAGCGTGGATGAGGTATCGCCATTAATCAAATCGTTTTTATACCAGCGATAATGGTATGACGGACTATAAGTTGTCTTTAGCGTAGTGGATAAGCTATCGCAATATTGTAACGTATCGGGATAATTGAAAGTGAACTGCGGGCCTGATATCACATTAACCTTTAGCTGATTGCTTTGAATATGGACATCTTGGCATGGCTCATATAACACGGCACGGTAATTCCCTGCGGTATTGATTTTTAGTGTATCAGCGGTATGCCCGGTTAGTTCGTTTCCATTTTTGTACCATTGAATACTGTTGCCGCTGTAATAATAACTACTTATTGAAGCCGTAACAGTGCTCCCGGCACATATATTTACGAAAGAACTATCGGGTTGTTCAATAAAATTAATAGCTTGTACCTGTGTAGTCTCTGTATAAGGTGTATAATCGGGTTTAATAAAATAAAGGCCATCAACCGCTGCCACCCAAGCCCCATCTTCACAAATAGGTGCTACATAGGTTCCATTAACCTTTGGCAAATAGGAGTTGGCATCAACACAAATATCGTTTATAACTTTGTTGCCTATATCATTTTCAAGAGTAAATGAATTATAAGTATTTCTATTGGAGCTATCATATTTTTGATAGCTCGAATTGGTAAAAAACAGACCCTGATCGGTGCCGATGAGTAAGTTTTCTTTTATGAGCTGGGGGAAACTTGCCAACCCATATATAGAAGTAAGCTTATTAACTTTTATACCATCCAGGTAATGATTGTACGGCATCGGGTAATAGGAAGAGTAATTCCAGCTATTTACGTAAAGGCCTTTTTCGGTACCATAAGCCTCATTTATGTAATCCTCCTCGTTATACCTTGCACCGTAATATGCGTAAAAAAAATTATCGGGATAGTAAGATTTTATACAATAAGCTGTATTTATTTGATAACCATAGGCCTGTAATTTATACCAAATATTTCCAGTAAATAAGGTAACGGGAAATTGCATCGCCAGTTCTATGGCTTTTGCCGAGTCGCTTGGATTATAATATCCGGGGTTTGCGTTATAACAATATATTTGGTTACGGTAGGTAGTTTCAAATAAGGTGTGGATACCGGTATTGCCTTCAGTATTATGCGGTGTAACTTTTTCATTTATAACATCGAACTGAAAAAGACCGGCGGTGGTAGATATGAGCAGAACCGGAGGTAGCACATTAGTATAATCTGCAACAATTACATTCTGGGGGGTGCTCACGCCGATTTGCCCAATTGCGCCGGTAATACCATCGGCTGTACCGATGGTTTTCAGTACGCCTTTCTTTAATTCTAACAGCGTAGATGAATTGGTGCCAACAAATACCGTATCTTGGCTGTAGCCGGCTATATCAACAAATTGCAGATTGTTATAAGCGGTAAAGTATGATGTGTAATCATCAACGTCTTGTGTCTGGCTGTTAACCCGGTATACTTCATTATTTTGTGCCAATACCCACAAATAAGCGTCATGATAGTCGCGTTTTACCTTGATTACGTTTTTACCCGTAAGGAATTTTTTATTCAGATGAAAATCGACATCTTGTTGGCAATAAACTTTATTGCAGAATAAGGATAAGGCAATTAATATAGTAAGCCAGCCAAGCCGTTTAAACATGTTAAAAATTAGGTAAGCGAAGATAATCAAAAACCACCGCAATGGATTGATCATTTTCTACTTGTTATAGTACAAAATGAATTAGGACTTATAAGAATCCGCAGTACAAGTAGACAGTGTCAATTAACCGTGATTATTGCGTGGTTTTCGGCTTACATAATCACGCCAGTGGAATAAAACGCAGAATAAAGAAGGCCAGAAAACTGTAATAATGTTTTCTGGCCCCGGCATATTTCTCTATTTGTTACTTAGCCAGATGATTTTTTTTCTGGCTTTCGCTAAGCTTAACTTAAGAATTTATCTTTTTCACCAAAACTTTTTTTCTCAGCCATTCACGAACCGGTTTGTCGTAAAACCTAAGTGATAAATAAGCAATAACTAAACTTGTGATTACGACCAGAAGACCCATTAGCAGTCCACTTATACCCAAAGGAACCTTGTTGTTGACTACCCAAGCTGTGAAAAGATAGATCAACGGATAATGAGTGATATACAATGGATAAGAAATCTCCCCTAAAAAATTACAAATCTTTTCTGACCGTGCACTATGCAATTCACCCCCGGCGCCAATAGAAACAATTAAAGGAAATACTATGATTAAGCAAAGCGACTCATATATGCCATTCATCCAGACATGATGTTCATCACCGATTCGGGGTATACTCAACATGATAATGATAAGAAGACTTGACCACCAGAAAGCATTTCTAATGTGAATCAATTTTCCAATACGGCAAAGCAGTACACCGCCGAAGAAAGGGAAAAGTACTCTTGTAAAGCCAATGTACAGTTGTTCGGAATTCAATGACCAACCGCCAATAAGGTCACCACTTTTACTGGTTACCAAATATTGAATCAGCATAAATGCTGCAAGAGTTACGAAAACTGATAATACGACCTTTGAGAACCTGCGCACAAGAACAGCATAAAGAATATTAGCGATGTATTCAAAAAAAAGCGACCACGCCGGGCCATTTAATGGGTGCATTTCTTGCCACCCACGAATATCCATTGATAAAGGCACTGGTATCAAGGTTGCACCGATCACCATTACCAGCAGCAACTCCCACACGGACGTATTAGCTATGGTTGGAAATGCTGGACTAGCTTGAAAGTAGAACAACGCCGCACCTATCAATGAGCCCATAATAACCATGGGTTGAAGACGCACCAGCCGGCGCTTATAAAAATCCCAAGCTGTCATTTTGCCCCAGCGGTCATCATAAGCGTAGGCTACGACAAAACCTGACAGCAGGAAAAAAAAGTCTACAGCGAGATACCCGTGATTGATGATTTGTACAAACTTATTACCGCCGGTAAAGGTTTCCAAAACGTGGAACATGATTACCAAAACCGACGCCACTCCGCGAAGCCCATCCAGTATAGGGTAATGATTTTTTGATTCAAGATAAGTTGTCTGTGCCATAGTGCTCAATTGTTTTAAAATGTGAAGGTTAGTATTCTCTTTTTGATTTTATTAAAATTGTTGGAAATAACTGACTTTGAAAATAATATGATCTTCCACTTGTCTAACTACCTGTGGTGCCAATAATTGACTGTTCACCCCTCTATTATAAATAAAATAAACATAGCTAAGCGGAGAAAATTCCCATGCCACCCTCAAATTGTATGCATCCGAGTTATTCAGCGTGTTTTTTTGATACAGACCGGTAAATTGTAGCCTGGGATTAAGTGCCAGCCGGGTTTGTAGGATCAGTAAATTAACTGTCTTTGTAGTATTGCCGATGCCGACCTTAGTGAAGTAATTCTGATTATATTCTCCTAAAAACGAGACATGAGGACTTGGTGCAAATTGAATTTTGCAGTCACCGGTAGTGAGTTTGCCGTTAAAATAGGTACCTGTAGTGAGCGTTACATTCGCATTAATAATCTTTGATGGATCCGTCTGAAGAAGTAACTGTTGATTAAAATAATGATAGTCACCAGGCGCAATGGCTACATTCAATGGGGAAAAATTCGATGTAAGGTGTTGCCAGTAAGATCCTATCGCATAACCAAAGAAGCCTCCATCTTTGAAGTTGAACCATATCGGGTAGAACGGCAGGTCAGCTTCTGCAAATTTTCCAGTTGAGCTTGTGAAATAGACCTCTGGTAGGATACCGGGACCGTAAGACAATAAAAAGCTTTTGAAAGGCAAAAGTTTCCCCCTATAAAAGTAATTCATGCCAGGTGTAGTTGCGATCACATCTGTACGTGAAATAAAACCCATCTGCGGATCAAAGTCTTTTGTGACTATCGATTCAGTCCACCAAATCTCATGGTTGTTTGTATTATTAAAATATTGAACGATACCAGCGAGACCCTTTGCCCCTGTGTTTGTGGTTGTTGATTGCGTAAAAATCGCATTGATTGAATTAGATTCATCAATCCGGAAGAATCCATCGACTGTCGATTCAATATTCGCGGCGCCTGGTTGTTCTTTAAGAGAAACCATTCCTCCTACTCTACTTTGGCTACCGAAATTCTGAGAAAATCTACCCACAAAAAAATTAGTTTCGGGCCCACCATCATAACCTTGTTGACGGATGGCAATTGCACCATAATTTGACGACGATGATCTGTGAACAAATCGTCCTCCCCCCACAATAGGGATTGGGTTACCACTTGTGTCAAGTCCAATGTTGCGGCTGTTGAAAGGCTGATAGTGCATAGATCCTCCCGCCGCATCTCCATTTACTGTAACCTGAACACCAAACAACGATGCATTCTCCAAAAAGAATTGTCGTTTTTCAGGAAAGAAGACATTAAACCGGGTTGTATTGTTCACCTCCTGATCAGCATCGGCCTGAGCAAAGTCTGTGTTTGCTGTTAGATCAAGAACGGAATTGGGATTTATAGCCCATTTCAAATCGCCGCCAAACTTCAGACTGGATGAGTGGGTTGGTTGAGCTGGTCCGAAATTGGTATAACGGTCATTTGATACCAAAACGTAAGGGTCAACAATGATATTAGTTGATGGCGGAGGAGGCTGCAGATTTGTGATTACCCCCGCATAATTCATGTGACTAGCCGTAAATATCCGCGGATAGGGCGAGAAAGAGCTGATTTCATTTGACTTCCGCCTGTTGCGGTAAGCATTAAAGCCCCAACTCTGGGTACTGTCGGTGCTTTTTGGATATCTTAATGTTTTCCAGGGAATAGCCATCTCCGCTACCCAGCCACTATCGCTTCTCGTTGTTCTAACATTCCATAGGCCATTCCAATCGATATCGTAATAAATATCATCGAAAGAGAGCAGGTCACGTTGTACTCCGTAAGCATTGGTAGCAAAAACAATGGCGTTTCGTTGATCATTAAATGTATCGAAAGCCAAATCGACAAGGTCATGCTTCAATATATCAAAATCACGGGCAAAATCGGTCGCCATAATTGCCTTTCGACCTTTAGGGTCTTTGCAGATAACGCCGACGTATAAAAATTTCTGATTGTATAGAACCTTTATAATGGTCACAAATTGAGATGGCTTTCCCTGCATTGGCTCAATTTGTATAAAATCGGAAGCGCCTTTAGTCAAGTTCCACTCTGGTTCGCTGAGTTCCCCGTCAATTTTTAAACTATTAATGATTTTGACCGCCTTCAATTCCCGTCGTACATGATTGGGTTTAAAAAAATCAGCATCCTGGCATAAAGCCTGGGATGCGATGAAAAAAAGGAATAATATAATATAAAGTTTAATCATTATGACAGGTAATTGGATTGCGGATTATGGGTATAGTTGCCACCCCCTTAAGCTTTTACAGTGATTTTATTTTCACATTCCGAAAGGCGACTCCGGTTGACCAATCCTGTAATGAAATGCGACCTTCGATATTTTTGCCAAATTCAGGAAACTTGCTGAAATGGGACTTAGCGACCTTATCAGTCCAGGCTTTGGATGCGAAATCTTCTTCCGCAGTTAATATCCCATTCAAATAAAATTTCACTTTGCCGTTCACCTGTTTGATTTCAGAATGGTTCCAGGTATCGGACGGCCTGCTTTTTACCGGATTTTTTTGTGGTGCCAGGCCAAAAAGGCATCCGGATCGTGATTGTGGTTTTGCGAAATCGGGATTAGCATTATCCAATAGTTGATATTCTGGTCCCGACGCCCAGGCAGTAGGAATTTCTTTTCGCTCCAAAACGTTGACAAATACACCGCTATTCCCGCCTTTAGGAAGCTTCCAATCGAACTTAAGGTCGAAGTTTTTGAATTCCTGATCTGTAACCAGGTCGCCCGTGCCCGATCTGTCCAGCGGATCACAAACGAGTTCTCCATCCTTCGCTTTCCATACCGTGAACGGTTCAGTACTGTTATATAAGTGCCAGCCTGCTGTAGAACGCCCGTCAAATAAAAGCTGCCAGCCGTTGGCCCGCTCCTTCTTCGAAAGGCTGTTGTTTTGATCGCCCATGAAGGCAAAGCAAGTTATAGCCAGCCCAATGATTGCTGTAGCGACTATTGATTTGGTAATTTTATTTTTCATGATCTATAG
>JAQBOK010000308.1 GCA_028288085.1 Mucilaginibacter sp. | reverse complement strand
TGATTTCCTATAAAATTCCTTGTACTTGTCTTTACCAGCATTGTCAGGTTTTATTTTCCAAGTTTGATAGTCATCTCGGATTATAACATTACTGACCTCTGACAAAACAAGCGAAGTCACGTATAAGTTCGATCCAACGATTCTGCAGATTTCAAAAAAATTTGTGATTTGTTGCTGTATATCCGTTCTATAATCTGCCAATGGCGCAAAAGCATAGAGTAAGACGTTTGAGTCTAAAAAAATATGGTGACTGCCCTTAGGCTCAAATTCTTTAAGTTGAAAGGTTTGGGGCATTATTCTAAATTTTGGTCCATTCGTTCATCAAATGAACGCTTATCGGTGAAATATTCTTTAGCTCTTTCAATTACTTTTTTGAGTATTGATAAGTCATCAGTAGATATATTTTTTATATATAGTAATGCGTTTAGTTCGTCAGAACTGTATTTTGAGTATAATCTACCTATTGCTGCATTTAGAAAAGCTGAAGTAATAATTTCTATACCCTTGAAATCTAAATCAATTACTTTCCCCGTCTCAATTTGGTCTTGAAGGATATTGTAAATTATTTCACCCGAAGCAGGAGTTAATGCACTATCGCTCCCAATAGTTTGCTTGATATTTACGGTCATTTCATTAAGTACTTAAAGATACTAAAAAATATTACTAGTATTTTGTTTTTCATTCGATAAAATATAAAAATTGGGATCACCTAATTTTATTTCTATTGTTACAATGGTTCCAGGGAAGTCTAATTCTTGACCTATAAATTTTACGTTCTTTTCGGAAATTTCAACAAAACCGCTACCTGAAACAATTTGTAATTTTCCCTTATTATACAATATTAAATCTTGTAGTAGCTTCAAACCTAATCCCCCAGGCTCATTGCCGGCCTTAGTTGTATTGCCGTCTATTAATGCCCATCTAATAGCTTCGTTGCCCGATAGATTTTCGGCTAGATAGTTATTTACATTCGCTTTGATGGTATTACCTAAGTCGACAAACGTTATTGAAACTTTCGGATTGACTTTTACATTGAACACCTGTCCACAACAATAAACATAATCACATCCAGCATGCGTTATCGCATTAACACAGATTTCAAATATGTTTCTAAGAATTGCTTTTCTTGCTGATTGACTCATTTGTGGCATTCCCGGCTTCCCGAAAAGTTCTAAAGCAAAAAACTCCCTGGCTGCAGTCTCGTCCTCAAGATTGAATTTCTTGTAGGGAATGCTTGTTGAATAAAATTTTGGCGTATAAAAGCTATATCCAAAACCTTCTAAAAACTCATTGCGGGCAAGTACTCTTAACACCTGGATTCTCACGTTTTCAATTTTGATCTCGTTCTGTCTATTTTTTAAACTTTCCAAAATGTTACCTAAAACCGCACAAAGATTGCCTTCAATAAATGAACAAGATTGAAAGTCAACTATGATTTCAGAATCATGAATTAAAAGAGTGTGCCCTGCAACCCATGACAAGAAGGCATATCCATCACTGTCTGCCTTTAGACTGTGGGGTATAGGTATATTAAAAAATTCCTTCATTTAAACCTTAATCTAATATAGAGTTATATATTGTGTTAGTGAGCACGCTTATTAAAGCGTAATGTAAAAATAACATTGAAATAACCCTTCATTGCAGCTGAATTACAACTTGCAATATGACATTTATCACTAACAGATAAGATAGTGTATGTGATAACGTATGTGTCGGAATAAAAAAAGCTGTAAGTGCTTGACTTACAGCTTTTTATTTACTACCGGAGTACCCAGAGCCGGGGTCGAACCGGCACGGCCTTGCGACCACAGGTGTTTGAGACCAGCGCGTCTACCGATTCCGCCATCTGGGCATTTTTAATTGAACGGTGGATTAGTTCGTTCAAAACCGGGTTGCAAATGTATTTAAACTCTCCTTAATCCGCAACAAATATTTTTGTCTGTAGTAAATATCTAAAATTTCGTTCAGCCTGCTTTCCTTAGCCGTATCATCTATCTGGTGATAACCGATAGTCATTTTATGGAGTTTTTGATTTATATCATCGTCAATTTCAAGTACTTCAGCATTAATTTTGGCCAGTTGACCAGCATCATCAATTTCCATTAAACGCTCGTTAATGTCCATCATTTCCATCAAAAAATCGGCCGGCAAAGCTGGTTTTGCACCGTCAACCAGCAGCTCATGTTGTCTTAAAATGTATGCCAGGCGTTTGGCAGGGTCGCTAAGAGTCTGATATGCTCTATTGTTAATGGTAGACATTTCCAGTATTTCCTGTTGTTTTTCATCATCCTCATTGGCATAAAAATCGGGGTGATATTGCTTGCTCAACTCATAGAATTTCTTTTTCAGCAGGGCTGCATCAGGGTGAAATGATTCCGGTATACCATAAAAATCAAAGTAATTAATCATAGGGCAAAAATAGCATGAATTGCACTAAATTGATCTAATTGCGCAAATTATGATTGTTGATACTTTAAAATTAGTGCAATTAGTGCCTCGTCATTCGTGTAATTCGCACCTAATTATCATCTTTGCATGATGTTGTTTGAACAAATACGGCAAAAGCCATTTTTCATATTGGGTCCCTGTGTAATGGAAAATCAGGAACTGCTTTATACTGTTGCCGAAAAGGTAGCCGAAATAGGGCAGAAGTATCCTGTAACCGTAGTTTTTAAGTCCTCATTTGATAAGGCAAACCGCACTTCTATACACTCGTACCGCGGGCCGGGCATTGAGAAGGGTATGGAAATGCTGCAAAAGGTTAAAGAACGTTTTGGCTTGCCGGTTACTACGGATATTCATGAACCGGCCCAGGCCGCTATTGCCGCACAAGTGGTGGATATACTGCAGATACCTGCCTTTTTGTGCAGGCAAACCGACCTGCTGGTGGCCGCAGCACAAACCGGCAAAATAGTAAACGTAAAAAAAGCGCAGTTTCTTTCGGGGCAGGATATGTTTTATCCGGCGCAAAAGGTGGTTGAAGCTGGCAATACGCAGGTAATACTTACCGAACGCGGTAACATGTATGGTTATAATAATTTGGTTGTCGATTTCCGGAATATTTATGACCTGAAGAAATTTGGTTACCCCGTTTGTATGGATTGCACCCATTCGGTACAACGCCCGGGTGGAGCAAATGGAACAACAGGTGGCGACCGTACTTTTGTACCCATGATGGCGCTGGCGGCCAAAGCTTTTGGAGCCGATGGCTATTTTATGGAAACACACCCTGACCCTGACCATGCCTTAAGCGATGGGCCAAACATGGTAAGATTGCATGAGTTGGAAGAAATGATAAGACCTTTAATATCGTAAAGGCCCTACGTATAACGTTTTGCGTTATACTGTAAGTAGAAGGATACCAAACGTAATACGTATAACATTCAGCCTAAATGAAGGAAATAGCCAAAAATGTATTTGATATTGAAATTGAGTCGCTTAAGCAAGTAGCAGCTTCCATAGGCGATGAATTTAATAATGTTGTAGAGGCTATATTGAATTCAAAAGGCAAATTAATAGTAACCGGAATAGGGAAATCGGGGCTAATCGGAAAGAAGATAGCTGCTACACTGGCCAGTACAGGTACTCCAAGTTTCTTTTTGCATCCAGGTGAGGCCTTCCACGGTGATCTGGGCATGGTTGAGGCGAATGACATGGTGATCCTGATCTCGTACTCAGGCGAAACAGATGAGGTGTTAAAAATCATTCCCTATTTAAAATGGAACAAGAATGTGATGATAGCGATAACCGGCAACCCCGACTCGACCATTGCTAAAAACAGCGATCTTCATTTAAATGTTCGTATCACCCGTGAGGCCTGTCCGCTTGAACTGGCGCCCACTTCATCAACTACAACAACATTGGTGATGGGCGATGCATTGGCGGTGGCCTTAATGGAATCGAGGCAATTTCAGCATGAGGATTTTGCCAGGTTTCACCCTGGCGGAAGCCTGGGCCGCAAATTGTTGGTAAAAGTTAAGGATCTAATGCGACGTGATAATTTGCCGTTTATTGATAAGGATGCATCGTTTACTGAGTTATTACTCTGCATGTCAGAAGGCAAGTTAGGTTTGGTAATTGTAGGAAATGCCATGAGAGCAGAAGGGGTAGTGACCGATGGTGACCTTCGCAGGGCATTAATACGCAATCCGGATACGTCTCAGCTAATTATTAGCGAGATGATGACGATTAATCCGGTAATTATCGATCCGGAAGAAAACATTAGCCATGCTGAGCAATTAATGATTGAAAGAAAGATAGCCACTGTACTAGTTGGTTCGGCTGAGAAAAGAACTATTAATGGCGTGTACCAGATATATAATGGTTAATACTTGTTACAGAGGTTTGAATGATTAGAATAGAGTTTTTCTAAATTTAATATTTGCAACTTTTATAGCATCATCAATAAAAAAATAGTGACAACCTTTTTAACTTACAAGAAACAACCTTTTGTAAAATACCAGCGTAATGCCAATAGGCCATAAGCCTGTTGAATTATGCTTAGCAAATTTTTTAAAAGATCATTCGATATTATCTTCTCCTTGTTCTTCATCATTTTTGTTTTCATCTGGCTATTCCCCGTACTGGCAGTATTAATAAAACTGGAATCCAAAGGCCCGGTATTTTTCATCCAGTTGCGCACAGGCAGAAATAACACACATTTTAAATGTTATAAGTTCAGAAGCATGCGATTAAACAATGATGCAGATAAAAAACAGGCTACCAGGAATGACCACCGGATAACTGTAATTGGTGCATTTTTACGTAAAACCAGCCTGGATGAACTCCCTCAATTTTTCAATGTATTGATAGGTAATATGTCAATAGTAGGTCCCCGGCCGCACATGATAAGCCACACAGAAAAATATTCGCAGCTAACAGATCAATATGTAGTAAGGCATTCTCTTAAGCCTGGCATAACAGGTTGGGCACAAATTTGTGGTTTGCGCGGGGAAGTTAATAATGCAGAAGCGATGCTTAAACGTGTGGATGCTGATGTATGGTATTTGAAAAACTGGTCGTTCCTGCTCGACCTTAAAATTATTTTTCTTACCTTTTGGATCACGCTAAAAGGAGATAAGAACGCGTACTAATATCGCATGCCTGTATATCAAGACCAAATGAACCGACTTGTGGAGGTTTCCTCCACACCTAAAAGAATAATATCCATAGTGCCTTCCCAAACTGAATTATTGTTTGATTTAGGCTTGGATAACGAGCTTATTGGCATTACTAAATTCTGCATTCATCCCGCTGATAAGATTAAATTAAAAGTAAAGATTGGTGGGACTAAAGCACTTAATATCAAACTAATAAACGAACTTAAGCCCGATCTTATCATAGGCAACAAAGAAGAAAATGAACGCGGCCAGGTAGAGGAATTAATGCAAAGCTTTCCGGTTTGGATGAGTGATATAGCCGATCTTGAAGGAGCTATAGACATGATAAAGCGGGTGGGAGTGTTGGTAGGCAAAAGTGCCAAAGCTGAAATATTATCTGAAGCCATCAATTCGAGATTTGATAAATTAAATGTGCGGTTGCCAGATTTACGGGTTGCTTATTTGATATGGCGAAAACCATATATCGTAGCCGGAAAAGGCACTTTTATCGACACGTTGCTACAGAAATGCGGTTTAATTAATGCCTTTGATATAGAAAGGTACCCGGAAATAACTATAGAACAATTATTAAATATAAAGCCTGAAATAATTTTGCTCTCGTCGGAGCCTTATCCATTTAAGGAAAAACATATTGCGGAATTTAAAGCTTTGTTGCCTGGCTCTATTATCAAACTGGTTGATGGTGAGCTATTTTCATGGTATGGGAGCAGGTTACTGTATGCACCGGCATATTTTAGGGAGTTAGTTGGAGGGCTGTAGAAACCGGGTTGAATAGATTGAAATTTTCAACTTCTCTGTGTAATCGTAAAAATAATCTGTGAAATCCGTTTAAATAATTATCTTTGCGACCTCATAAAAATCCTAATGCGGAAGTGGCGTAATTGGTAGCCGCACCAGACTTAGGATCTGGCGCCGCGAGGCGTGGGGGTTCGAGTCCCTTCTTCCGCACTGAATTAAACCCGGTCAATTTGACTGGGTTTTTTAATTTAAAATGGCGAGGTTAAAACACAAACCATAAAATAAATGCGGC
>JAQBOK010000297.1 GCA_028288085.1 Mucilaginibacter sp. | reverse complement strand
ACCGTATCCACATCTGTATTCCTACTAATAGTAATACTTTAACTACGGTCCATAAAATCCCCCATGCCTTTCCCGTTGTCCAATCAGCTAAATGAACAGGGCCTATATTGGGCAGCGGTGTATTCCACGCACCTAAAAAAAGGATGACCCCAACCATCGATACCAGGAACATCATGGAGTACTCGGCCAGGAAAACAAATGCAAACCGCATACCGGTAAATTCGGTATGAAAACCAGCAACCAATTCTGATTCGGCTTCGGGGATATCAAACGGCGCCCGGTTGCTTTCGGCCAATGAAGCGATAAAGTAAATGACGAAAGCAATGATGAGGTGCGGCGCCCTAAAAATATTCCAGGCCAGTATACCGCCATTGGCTGATACATCCCATATCCCTAAAAAACTTGTTTTTTCTGATGACAGTATCCCTTGCTGGGCCGAAATACTTTGCAGATTTAGCGTTTGTGAGATCATCACTACAGAAATTATCGCAAAACCAGCAGGTATTTCGTAGGATATGATCTGTGCCGCGGAACGCATAGCGCCCAATATGGAGTATTTATTATTTGATCCCCATCCGGCCATTAAAATACCTAACGTTTCTATTGAAAGGATTGCGAAAACGTAATACAAACCTAAATTAAGATTGGATGGCGCTATGCCCGGCGCCCAGGGTATAGCTGCAAAACCCATATACACCGCGATAAAAATTATTGCAGGCGCAAGCATAAAAAGCAACTTATCCGCTGCTGCCGGTATTATTAATTCCTTGATCAGCAGCTTTAACATATCAGCCACGGTTTGAAGCAGGCCATATTTTCCTGTTTCAGTGGGGCCGAGCCTGTCTTGTATAAAAGCTGAAATTTTACGCTCGGCATAAACACCCAACAGCGCAAAAAAACCTGAAAAAGCAAACAGGCCGACAGCTACAAGGAAATATTTAATATAAAAGTTCAAGGATCAGTTTGCTTTAACTGCAAACTTAACAAATGCCCGTTAATATTCAGAAGGCAAAGTTGATTAAGTTGATAGACATTATGACATAAACTACCTGCTAATTTCGCAAGAAATTTTTAAATATGTGGTGACACTGTTTTGACAGCACCATAATAGTTAAATAATTTAACTGTTATAGCGTTACATGCGTGAAATATAACATCACAGGCTTTTCCAAAAAGAGTGAACACATAATGAATTTACCTGAGCGGGATAAATTCTGATTCCACCTGTGCCGAAAAGAACAGCGAGGCGTGATGGTTAAAATCCGGTGTATCATCGCTTGTGGTAAAAAATTGCTGCATGGCATTTTTTGTTAGTTTCTTTTCCATTTCCGGGTGGCGGTACAAGTAATCCTGCAAGCTTTTGGCGACGATATCTCCCTGTGCTACCACTTGAATATGGGCAGGTAAATATGCAGTGATCTTTTCCTGTAATAAAGGGTAGTGGGTACAGGCAAGCAAAATTGTATCAATGTTGGCAGATTGGGATAATATCTGGTCAAGGTAGGATGCTACAAAATAATCTGCTCCTGGCTTATCATACTCACCATTTTCGATGAGCGGAACCCAAAGCGGGCAAGCCTGCTGGTGCACTTTTACATCGGGAGAAAAATTATTGATCTCGATCAAGTAGGAGCCTGACTGTACGGTGCCTTTAGTGCCCAGCACCCCTATCTCTTTTGTTTTGGTGTAGTTTCCAATCACTTCAGCTGTTGGACGGATAACACCGAGTACACGTTTACCGCGATCTTCTTTTTGCAAGTCCTGCTGCTGTATGGTTCTGAGCGCTTTGGCTGAAGCGGTATTGCATGCCAATATCACAAGCGGACATCCCATTTTAAAAAGCATTTGTACACACTCCCAAGTGTATTGATGGATAGTATTAAAGGAGCGGTTACCATAAGGCGCCCTTGCATTATCGCCTAAATAAATATAATCATAGTCTGGAAGCAGGTTGGCTATCGACCGGAATACGGTTAACCCTCCATAACCGGAATCGAAAATACCTATTGGCTGCTTGTTTTCCATGGGGCAAAAATAAAAAAAGCGCCCGGCAAATAGCGGACGCTTTTGAAAATGCTTTACAGTGATTTTATTTTAAACCTAATTTAACTTTAGCCGCGCTAATTAAATCGTCACCCGGAGGCGCAACGATCAAATCTGTATTTGACGAGTTGATTACCAAAGTGTAGCCTTTTTCTTTTGCTACCTGGGTTACTGCTGCACGTGCCTTATCAATGATTGGTTTGCCCAATTCATTCTTTTTAGCATCAACCTGTTGTTGAGCTGTATTCTGATAATCCTGGAAACGCTTTTGCAAATCAGCTAATTCAGACTCTTTGGCAGTGCGTATAGCATCGGTCATAGTTGCACGTTGTGCCTGGTATGCCTGGCCTTTTGACTGCAACTCGTTGTTCATCGTAGTTAACTGGTCAATAAATTGTTTATTATATGCCGTAATATTAGTCATGGCAACTTTAGTTTCAGGCATCTGATCAACCAATTGATCCATGTTGATGTACCCGATTTTGGTTTGTGCTTTGGCTAAATTGCCTGCAAATACAATACATACCGCAACTAAAGCAACTTTCAATAATTTTTTCATTTTTCTGTTCAGTGTTTAATAATAGTTCAATTTTATATATAAGTTTTTATCTAGCAAATACTCCGGGTTTAAGCCCTAAACGTGTTATCACGTCGGCGCTTTTATCATACCGCGGATTGGCATACAACATGATCACTTCACTATTCTTATCAAAGATCATATCGAGGTTATCGCTCTCGGCTACCGCTTGTATGGCCTTCGTCATACGTTCCTGTATAGGCTTGATCAAAGCATTGCTCTTCTTCGCCAATTCCCCTTCAGGTCCAAATTTTTGTCTTTGAAAATCCTTAACGGCTTTTTCCTTATCCGAAATTTCGGCTTCCCTGCGCTTTTTCATATCCGCTGTCATTAAAACCTGGTCAGCGTCATATGATTTGTATAAGCGGTCAATCTCCTGAAAACGGCCATCCACTTCTTTCTGCCATTGTTCAGATAATGCCGCGATTTGTTTTTGCACAGCGGTATATTCCGGTATGTGTTTTAAAATATAATCAGAATCTACAAATGCAAAGCGTTGGGCAAATGTACTGGTAAACGCTGTAAACGTGAAAACTAATAATAAAATTATCTTTTTCATTAATTTCTGCAAATTAATTAAATCCGCCGTTTAAACTCTGAGAGATTGAAAAATGGAATTGCCCTTTATTTGCATCGGGTATTCCGGGAATTTTATCAAAGCCATAACCATAATCCAATCCAAGTAATCCAAAAATAGGTAAAAATATCCGGGCGCCAACACCTACCGAACGTCTTACGTTAAATGGATTGAATTGGCTGAAATTATTCCAAACGTTACCACCTTCAGCAAACGCTAAAACAAATATCGTTGCAGACTGACCAGCAATAACCGGGTGCCTTAATTCAAGCGTATATTTATTATAGATTGTACTACCGGGGTTTGTATCAACAGTATAGTTGGTTCCTACCGGGATGACAGAGAAGTTTTGATATCCTCTTAATCCAATAATATCACTACCCTGTAAAAACTGGTAACTCTGCATACCATCACCACCTAACTTAAACCTTTCAAATGGCGACTGGCCAACTTCTGAGTTATATGATCCCAAAAACCCAAACCGTATCTGCGACATCAGCACCAACTTACCATAAATTTTCTGGAACCATTGTGCATCATATTTGAATTTATAATACTCTACAAAATGATACCTGTCTTCGGGAGTGGCTATTTTGTAATTGATATTATTGAATAAAGAATATGGCGGGGTTCCCTGTATGGTTAACTTGATGTTTGAACCCTGTGTAGGGAATATTGGCGCATCAAGAGAGTTGCGGGTTAATTCCTGTGTTAGTTTAATATTATAAGATGTTCCGTTTGAGAATAAATAACCAGGGTAATTATCAAGGTTATAATGGTCAAAGTTTAAAGAATAATTTAACTGGAAGTAGTTATCCGGCCAGTTCAGTTTTTTTCCCAGGGTAATACCCACACCATTGATACGCAAATTATTGTATAATGGGTCTGTTTTGGCGTAGTACTGACCTGTTGAACTCAATTGAGTGTAGGCCGACACGGCGAAATAGATAGGTTTTTTACCACCAAGCCATGGCTCAGAGAAAGTAAAGGAAAAATTTTGATAAGTTCTTCCGCTTGATTGTCCTCTTAAACTTAACTTCTGTCCGTCGCCTTTTGGTAAAGGTTTATAGTCTTTTAAATGAAAAATATTCTTTATGGAGAAGTTATTAAATGTTAAACCCAGCGTACCAACTATTTGTCCGCCGCCAAAACCACCAGAAAGCTCTATCTGGTCAGATGGTTTTTCAACCACATTGTATATGATATCCACTGTTCCATCTGCAGGATTGATATTTGTTGGTTTAGGCTCAGTTTTTTGCTCATCAAAATTACCTAACTGTGAGATCTCACGTGTACTGCGGATAAGCAAATCCTTATTGAATTTTTGGCCCGGCTTAGTCCTTATCTCGCGCATAACCACCTTATCATTGGTTACATCATTACCCTTAAGCAGAACCCTGTTAATGGTGTATTGAGGCCCTTCATAAATTCTTATATCAAGGTCAACCGTATCATTATAAATTTTGGTCTGAACAGGGTCAGCATTATAGGTTAAATAACCGCCATCCAAATAAAGTGTTGAAACATCATCATTATTCGGCGTTGGGCCTACTAATCTTTTGTTAAGCTCTTCTTCGCTAAAAACATCACCTTTTTTAACACGCAGTAGTTTGTTTAAAAGGGCCGACGGGTAGCGGGCGTTGCCAGACCAGGTAACATTTCCAAAGTAGTATTTATGTCCTTCAAAAACTTTTAATTTAACATTCACCGTTTTATCATCGTGCTTCCAAACAGAGTCGCTCACTATTTCGGCATCGCGATAACCCTTGTCCTGCATTTTTTCGACAAGGTTTTGTTTGTCTTCGGTATACTTATCATTTAAGAATTTCCGTGAACCAAAAACATTATACCATTTACGCTTACGGGTCTTAGTCAGGTATTTTCTTAATTTCTTTTGAGAAAAGGCTGTATTACCCTCAAATGTTACATCATTGATCTTTACCTTTTGCTTTTTATCAACTGCAACATCAAGAATAACGCTATTAGCATCTCCCGGATCTTTACGCTGTTTTATATCAACTGTAGTATTTAAAAATCCCTTTTCGTTAAAATGCTTTTTAATGATGGCTGTAGTAGTGCTCAATAAATTCTCATTTACAATTTTCAATGTCTTATCGCTCAATTTCTTCTGCAGATCTTCAATTTCGCCTTTGCGAATACCTGTAATATGCAATCTTGATAAGCGGGGCCGTTCCACAACTACGATCTGCAGATAAATGGTATCCAGGTTAATTTTGGTAATGTTTAACTGCACATCATCAAAAAGCCCCTGATCATACATCCTTTTAATTACTGCGGCATTTTGTTCGCCAGGTAAATTAATACGATCGCCTTTATTTAGTTTGGATATGGTAATCAATACGTCTTTATCGAGGTATTTTATACCACTGACAGTAACACCACCTATAATATAATCCTTTGGGTTTAAGTAACTCAAACTATCAGAGGGTATAGATTTGGATAACATCTGCCTGGGTTGATTGGAAATCTGCGCCAGGGCAGCAGTACTTATCACAGAGAAAAGAATAGCAAAAAGAAATTTATTCATTCGAATATTTTAGTGGGCTAAAAATAATTTATACAGTTGTTAAAAAGTGTTAAAAGTAAAAATTTAGTTGAGTTGCTCGCTAATCATACCAAAGCGGCGTTCGCGTTTCTGATAATCAATGATGGCTTCAAACAGGTCTTCCCTCCTGAAATCGGGCCAAAGCTTTGGCGTAAAATACAATTCAGCGTAGGCAATTTGCCAAAGTAAATAGTTACTTATGCGATATTCGCCGCTGGTCCTGATCAGTAGTTCCGGGTTGGGCATGCCACTCGTATATAAATTATTTTCAAAAGTTTCTTCATCAATGTCTGCGATGTCCAATTCGCCTTTCTGCACCTTGCAGGCTATATTTTTAGCGGCCTGTACCAGTTCACGCCTGGAACTGTAGCTCAAAGCCAGGGTAAGCACGATACCCGTATTAACCGAAGTTTTATTAATAGCTCCCATAAGTTCACGGTAGCATTTTTCGGGCAGCATTTTCAAATCACCAATGGCGTTTAAACGTACATTATTTTTCATAAAGTTGTTAATCTCTTTATGAATAGTGCTGATCATTAATTCCATAATGGCACTAACTTCCAGTTTCGGCCTGTTCCAGTTCTCGGACGAAAAAGTGTATAAGGTAATATATTTTATACCGATATCGCCAGCACCCTCAACTACATCACGTACTGAAAGCACACCATTGCGGTGACCAAAAACACGTAATTTGCCTTTTTCTTTAGCCCACCGCCCATTTCCATCCATTATGATAGCTATATGCTGAGGTAACTTTAAAAAATCGATCTGATCCTTATATCCCATTTTCGCCTATTAATAAAAGCCGGTACAATGGCTTTAAAAAGACATACTTTACCCAAAAACCGCTTAATTGCTTATATTGATATTACAATAAACCGGCCTTTAGACTGAGTTTTCAATAACTTATGCCTTTTTTTTCAGGGTACAAAGGTAAAACTTACTTTGTACTTTTTTAGTATGCGCAGGAAAAAGAAAATGCCAATAAAAATTAGGGCTGCTTAGGTCACAAGCAGTTCGCTTATAAATCAAATCGCCGGCACTATATTTAGCGCCGGCGATTACCAAAAGGTGACAAGGTTGATTAGTAGGCTTTTTGCTGTTTTAACAATTCAATATCTTTTGTGGAAATATCCGCTATAGCATATGATTGTACTTTAGTGATATCAAGTTCATCAAGTGTTGCAACCAGGTTGGCGTATACAGCATGTGACGAGGGTTTTATAACTACCATCATGTTTTTACCGGTTGTTTTAAATATCTCTTTACCGGTCTCTATTATAGCCCGGCGGAGGCCGTTCTTGCCGTAATTCACTATCGCGGGCGTTGACAATGGCTTATCAGCCATGCCACGATAAAATACCGCCTGGTTATTGTTCCCAAGGCAGATAGTCATTGTACTGCTCTCGGCAACGCCACCCGGAGGGCCTTTAAAAGGCATGGCAAGCGACATAGCCCTGGGTTTTGAAAGTGAGGTGGTGAGCATAAAGAAGGTGATCAGCAAAAAAGCAAGATCAACCATGGCAGTAAGATCAACACGTACTGATAGTTTCTTTTGTGATGTTCTCCTGCCTGATTTTTCGGAAGCGCTTAACTCAGCCATAATTTAGGTTTTAAGTGAATGATCGGCCTATTGATAATAAATATATTGTTTTGCAATATATACTTAAAACGAATATAATTTGCTAATTATTGTATTTAACAAAATAATTATTTGTTTTATAGCAAATAACAGTCGAGTTGTCTAATAATAGCACTTCGAGGTTACAAACGTGAAGGAGATACTGAAGCCAACAAACATATAGGTATCTTTTGGTCTTTGATCACCACGCTGGGAGCCTGGCGAGCCTGTATAAACTCCTGTATTTTCACCGGAGCGATCAGATAATGCCCTTGAAGGATCACTTGGCAGTTTGCTTTTATTAGCGTAAAGGCCTGAAACATCGTCCAGGTAGTCTGTAGTAGGGTTGCGATAGCCAATATCTGCAATTAAATTCCATTTACCCGAGAAATTATATTTAAAGCCCACTCCATAAGGAACGGATATGGCGGTATTGGGATATGGTTTGGACTCTCCTTCAGTCATTAGCGGCCGCAGATTGTAGGTATGCCCCTGGTAACTGGCCTGGGGATTGTAGCCCACTACGCCCAACCCCAGGTAAACAAAAGGTGTATACCTGTTTTCTCCGGCTTCGGGGATGTATTTCATAAAGTTAAACTCCCCTATGACGCTCAATTCATTCAAATTGGTAGAGAAGCTGAGATTACGCTGCCTGAATTGCGGATTGGATGATGTATTGTCGGCACCACTGATTTGCCCGAAGGTGTAATTAAGCTTTAATGATAAATAGCCATCAAAATTACGTTTTACAAAGGCTCCCAATGCCACCCCGCTAATCTTAACGGGATTATTGGGGTTAAGATCGCCCATATAGGCCGATCCGCCGGCAAAGCCGCCCAGTTCCCAGGTTTGCGCCTGTAAATTAAAGGAGATAAAGAGCAGGAGAAAAAAACTTACAAATTTGGGCATCCATCAAAATTAGTAATTGCGGGCATCAAGTCCCCACAATAATTTGTTCCTTAACGTGGATAAATAACTTTCATTATTTAAACGGATCAGATTTAACTGGAACCCGGCCTTTCGCACATGGAACTTCATCATCTTTTCTATAACCGCCGTCCTTGAATCGCATGATACCAGGTAGTTGGCGCTGCGGCATTCTACTTCGAAAGTAAGTGTGCTGCTATCAGGTAATACGATTGGGCGCACATTAAGGTTATGCGGGGATATAGGCGTAATTACAATATTGTTTGATTGAGGGAAAATAATTGGGCCGCCACAACTTAAAGAGTAAGCGGTAGACCCGGTTGATGTAGATACGATAATACCATCACCCCAGTATGAATTTAAAAATTCCCCGTCGAGGGATGCATGCATAGTGATCATGGCAGAATCATCCCGTTTATGAATGGTGAAATCATTCAGAGCGAAGTTATCCTCGCCAAATATATTTTCGTCCGACTCAATTTGCAGTAGTTCCCTGCTATCAAGGGTGAATTCTTTATTTACTACCGCATAAATTGCCGCTGCAATATCACTTTTGTTTACGCTTGCCAAAAATCCAAGACGCCCAAAATTAATACCGATCACCGGAGTTCCGGAATCGCGTATCAGGGTTACTATATCCAGGAGCGTACCATCGCCACCCAGTGTTATAAGCACATCAATAGATTCCCGCAGAAAACCATGATCTTTTAATATATCATATTTTACCGTATTGATCTTGCCGTCTAAAAAATGGTGAAGCTGCTGATGAACGTAAATCCCGGCTCCATGCTGAGCTAATACATCAAATAACTCCTGTATATAGGGTATTACTGCTGAATCATTAAACGGCCTGCCGTAAACTGCTATTTTCATTGCTTATATAATGATGACAATCGGATAATGAATTGAATTTGAAAGTAACAAATGCTATTGTTGATGATACCGGCATTCAGCGTTCGATATTTAAGTGCAGAACTATAAATTCAGATAATTCATCAGTGAGTCGTAACGATCTTTTGAGTTGTCATTATCGCCTGTATGATTAAATGTAGCTTTTATATTGTACTCATAGCGCAAAAACGTTGCGACAATAGCCGAAATATCCAGCTTATTTACTTTAAGAGTAACTTCCATGCGTGTTGAATCAGGGAACATGCTTACATATGAACTTAATATTTGTGCATTATCTGATTCCACTATCTGCGCCATGTGGGCCAACGAGTTGTTTTTGTTGCTAATCTCGAGCACAATGATTCCGCCCGGCTCTGTAACCGAGGTAAGATTGGCAAAATATTCATTCATCATGTTGATGGAGATCAGTCCCAGATAATTCTTTTTCATATCAAGAACAGGAACAACAGTTAGCCGCTGCTCATAAAACAAGCGGATGACATCATAAATATGCTGTTCCTCGAGCACGTAGGGGTTAACAAGGGAAAGCCCAAGCGCGCCAATTGATACCTGGTAATCCGGCTCTTCTATAAGATCGCTTTCAGCTATCAGGCCCAGAAACTGCTCTTCATTCACAATGGGCAACTGCCTTACACGAAACTCCACCATGCGGTCCATTACCTTCTGTATACTGTCAGAAGTATGCACTGGTGGAATAGAATCGGCAATTAGCTCAATTGCAAGCATGTTGTTAAACCTTTAATTTATACTTTTCTAAAAAACCTTTTAAAACGTTATTAAACTCCTCCGGATGTTCCATCATGGGTGCATGCCCGCATTGCTCTATCCAGTGTAACTCCGAATCGGGCAATAGCTGGTTAAACTCTATGGCCACCTCCGGAGGTGTAATTTTATCATTTCTACCCCATATTAACGCAACCGGGATATGTATCTTATGCAGATCCTTTGACATATTATGGCGTATGGCCGATTTTGCCATTGCCAATATCCTGATCACCTTGTGCCTGTCGTTAATAGTTTTAAACACATCATCAACCAGTTCCTTAGTCGCTGTCTTTGGATCGTAAAATGTGTATTCAACCTTTTCTTTTACAAAATCATAGCTTTCGCGACGCGGAAAGGTTCCCCCAAAAGCATTTTCATACAAACCAGAACTACCCGTAAGCACCAAAGCCTTCACAATGTGCGGATGATTAAGACAATATATCAATCCCACATGCCCACCTAAAGAGTTACCTAGTAGTGTAACCTCAGTAAGGCCCAGATAGTTTACAAATTTGTGCACATATTTGGCCATGGTTTTTACACCTGTAGTTAATAACGGCAAATCATATATAGGTAGTATGGGTATAATAACACGGTATTCTTTGCTAAAATCATTGATTACAGCATCCCAGTTACTTAATGCCCCCATTAAGCCATGCAACAATAACAGAACCTCACCTTCGCCCTCATCGATGTAGCTATAGCCATGTTTCTCTTTAAGCACGAAATCCATAAATATTTGTAAAAATTAAGTATATAATCATCGTCCTAAAATTTATATCGGGAGCCGTTGATTTTTATCCGCTATAAAAATAGTTTATTGAAATTGAGTTACAACAATTAATGCTATTATTTATCCTAATAATTGTTTAACAACTTCTGATATTGTTTTTCCATCCGCTTTACCAGCCAGTTCCTTATTGGCGGTACCCATCACTTTGCCCATGTCTTTAACCGAGGTGGCTCCTACCCTGCTAATAAGTTCTTTCAAATAAGCTTCAACTTCTGCGCGCTCCATTTGCTTTGGCAGATAGGCTTCTATTACCTGCATTTCTTCGGCTTCTATCTGGTAAAGGTCGTCGCGATTTTGTGTTTTATATATGTCTGCCGACTCTTTGCGCTGCTTGATCAGCCGTTGTAGCACCTTAATTTCCGTTTCCTCCGAAATATCTTCAGAAGCTCCTTTTTCTGTACGGGCCAAAAGCAATGCCGATTTAATGGCACGCAACCCTCTTAGCCTTGCTTCCTGCCTGGCCAGCATGGCCTGTTTAATATCCTGGTCTATTTGGGTGATCAACATCTTTTTATTTATTGAATTACTTATTTATTGAATTATTGATTTTCATCAATCTCATCTATACATCAATTACCTTTTCTAAAAATATTTGTTGCCGTAGCCTGAGCTGTGGGCATCACTATCAGTTCATTAATATTAACATGCGGTGGGCGCGATACTGCAAACCATATGGTTTCGGCTATGTCCATTGCTACCAAAGGCTCAAAGCCCTCGTACACCTTTTTGGCCCTTGCCTTATCTCCTTTAAAACGCACTTCCGAAAACTCGGTCTCCACCGCTCCCGGGTGCACCGCGGTTACCTTTATACCATACGGCAACAGGTCAATACGCATACCTTTGTTTAAGGCGTCAACCGCGTGCTTGGTTGCACAATATACGTTGCCATTGGCATACACTTCTTTACCTGCTATTGATCCTAAATTTACAATGTGCCCAAAGCTATTGCTTACCATCCAGTTGGATACTACCCTGCTCACATACAACAATCCTTTGATATTGGTATCAATCATGGTTTCCCAATCATCATAACTGCCATTTTGTATAGGATCAAGGCCCTGGCTTAAGCCTGCATTGTTTACCAGCACATTAACTTTTTTCCATTCGGGCGATAATTCTTCCAGCTTATTGACCACCTCCTGGCGGTTTCTTACATCGAACGATGAAATAATAACCTCCACATTGTATTCCGTTTTTAGTTGCTGCGCTAACTTCTCGAGCCGATCAGTCCTGCGGCCGGTCAGTATCAGGTCATAACGTTCACGGGCAAATACGTGGGCGCAGGCTTCACCGATCCCTGCGGTGGCACCTGTAATTAATGCGATCTTAGACATAGGTAAGTAAATCGTGAACGAAATTATGAATTTTTATTCCGAATGTCGAATGTTCAATTTCGAATTCGCTTTTATTGCAATTTTAATACTTATCTGCAATCAATTCAGCCCCGTGTCTGCACATTGGCAAAATACTATTCGAATAATAAACTAAATGTTACTGTATGCAATGATAATTTATTGATGGGGCTCGAAAAAGGATTATTCTCGGGGATGAGCATATTCCCTATTGAGTTTGACAGTTTAATTTCGGGAGAGAGCTTAAAGTATTCGAAATAAATATCGCAGCCCAAACCTACTTCATAAGAGCCGAACCCATTTTTATTCCTTACCAACTGATCAAGCGGATCGGTATCCGGACTATTTTTTTTGGAGCCGATGGCGTCAGAATATTTGATACCAGCCAATATATAAGCCCTAAAATCCATAATACGGTCTGATTTTAGTTTTAAAGATATCGGAAACTCCACCGAGGTGGCTTGAACCGGCTTATCTACATCCTGTGATGGGGTGGCATAAGCATAGCTCAGTGTTCTATCAGCAAAAACCAATCCTGGGGTGGTGCGCAACTCCAGGTGTTCGCTTAACCGGTAGCGTGCAATAAAGCCAACCGCAAAACCAGGTGAGCCATTTGAACTGATACTGTTTAAAAAGTCGGTAATGTTTTTGCCTACACCCGGGTCGTAAAAGGGTTTGCGCCAATCTGGTTTCTTATCTATCTTAAAATAACTATTTACGTATTGAAAGGTAAAACCGAAGCTAAAGTCCTGCTGATCGGCGCCGCCACCCCATGCCGGGGCCTGTGCAAAAAGGCTTTTGCTGCAAAAAAGAATAAAAATAATGATCAGGTAACTGATTTTATTCATTTAACGCCTGTATATATTGAACAGATACCAAACGCCAGCGGCCTGTTTTTGGTATTTTTAAACCCCACCTTATCCATTAGCCCGGTAAAGCTCTTCCCATCAGGAAAAGCAGCTACCGATTCAGGAAGATAGGTATATGCCCTTGCATCCTTTGAAAACAGCTTACCAATACCTGGTGTAATATAATTAAAGTAAAAATTATACAACTGTTTTACCGGGAATGCTTTTGGCTTTGAAAATTCCAATACCACTACCTTGCCGCCTGGCTTCAAAACCCTAAAAATATCTGCCAGCCCGATTTCCAAGTTCTCAAAGTTACGCACGCCATAGGCCACAGTAACCGCATCAAACTCATCGTTGGCGAAAGGCAATTTTTCCGAGTCACCCAGTTTTACTTCAAAACGGCTGTTTAAGTTGCGTTTAGCTATTTTTTGTTCGGCAATATCCAACATCCCACGTGAAATATCCACCCCGATTATTTTTTCGGGCTTCAATATCTTTAAAGCTTCAAAGGCGAAATCACCCGTGCCGGTAGCAACATCCAATATCAGTTTAGGTTGATCTTTTTTTAATTCATTAATTGCTTTTTTTCGCCAGATGATATCAATACCCAGCGACAGAAAATGGTTCAGAAAATCGTAGGTTTTGGATATATTATTGAACATTTCGGCCACCTGCT
>JAQBOK010000269.1 GCA_028288085.1 Mucilaginibacter sp. | reverse complement strand
TTCAGGTGTTCTTTAAAGGCCTTTTTGCCTTTTGCTGTTGCTTCATAATTGGTATTGGGTTTTCGGCCCAAAAAAGATTTGTTCACCAAAATGTATTCTTCCTTTTCCAGCGCCTTCAGGTGCGAGGCCAGGTTGCCATCGGTAATGTTAAGCAGATCTTTTAACGAGTTAAAATCATAACGGTCATTTGCAACCAGCACGCACATGATCTGCAACCGTACCCGGCTCTCAAAGGCTTTATCTAATTTATCAAAGGGTATCTTCACCTATCGTATTTTAAGTACATCATGCTGCCGTAAACAATGTGCAGCACACCAAAACCAAAGGCCCAAAATAGCAATCCATATCCGGGGAAACAAGCGGCAATTAAACCTAAAGCGATCTCTAACAAACCCAGGTATTTTACGTCGGTAAAAGTGAAATTACTGGCGCTTACCAAAGCGAGGCCATAAAAAACAAGCATGGCAGGCAGGATAAGATCAAAGTAACCATGGCCATTGTACAGCAGGATCAGGATAAACAAGCCCCCGGTTAATAAAGGGATACCCATATTGAACAAAAGCAGCCGACTCGTTTTGTTCCACATGGATTGGCCATTTTTTTTGGCCTTACGGCCGGATAACACGATGGCTGTAATTATGGAAACTAACAATACCGCCAATGCTGTTGCCCCTAAACCGGTTAAAAGGTTTAAGCCGTTATTAAGATCCTCTGAAAAAGAACCTGCATTATTAATAGGATTGTTTTTAATGATCAGGTAAGCGGCGCCGGCACCGATCAATGAATAAACCCCGGCCAATATGCCAGACAAGCCACTGAGGGATATAAATTTTGAGGATCGTTCCATGAGTACCCTGATGGCAGCCAGCTCGTCGTGTATTTCTTTTTCTTCCACTTGAAAAGTACTTTGAGTAACAAAGTAAAACAATTGATTTTGTATTTCCAAATCACGCAAAGGATTATTAAATATTATTTTTATTTTTTGCTGAAATTTTTAGCGCGAGGTTAAACATTGCCAGGTAAGCTCCATTGTTCCATAATACTAAATCCAGGATAGCAAAAGCATGCCTGGCAGAGTATCTGTGCTCATGTTAAATCGCGGTATTCTGTTAAGGCTTTTTAATTTATGGAAACATAAGCTCTTGATTATCAGATATTCATGTTTGTTCACGGTGTTCACAAAAAAAACGTGAATGCGATTATATTAAAGCCCATCCTTTGGAGCAGTTGGGAGAAGGCTTACACCGTCATTGCGGCTTTAACCAAATAAGGCAATATCTCTTTCTGAAAGGATACAAAATTTTTACGCACATCAGAGTCGCTAACCGAAGTAAAGGCAAAGCTGAATACAATGCTCTTGCTGCATTTGATGAGGAAACGAAGGCGCTGCAAATAGGTTTCGTGCTTACGCAGGCCGCTTAATTGCATAAAGGAGCTCACCAACAGGTCTTCCAACTCGTTGGACAGGTTTTTCAAAAACTCCTGTGAATTGGCTGATTCACGTATAAAATCCCAACCAATAAATTCGTTGCAAACGGTGTAGGAGAGGCGGCAGGTTTTCATGATGAGGATATTCAGATGTGCTTCTTCATCCATTTCGGGCACATTGCTGTTTACCAGGTCGTCAACGCTTGCCTTTATATAATCCATCAGCAAAACATGCAATACGGCCTCTTTGCTGTCAAAATATTTATAAATGGTGGCTTTGGCTATTTTGGCCTTTTTGGCTATCTCGTTAACGCTGGTTTTGTGATAACCGAATTTGCGAAACAACTCCTGCGCCGCCCGTTTAATGCTTTCTTTTATTTTATCGGCTTCCATGTATCAATTAGATACAAATATCTCAAAATTACTCACACTTACACTATACGCCTTGAGCGATTGAGTGGCGGGGGCCTTTACCGGGCCGCCATCGGCTAATGAAAATTTAGAGCCGCTACAGGGGTCGGTTACCGTTAATGAATTATTATCAAGGATAACGGCACATCGTTTTGCTGGCATATAACTGCTGCAACGGTCATAAGCGGCATAGGTCATATCGGGCTCGCGGTAAAGTATAAGTCCGGCTATACCATATCCATCAACAATAACCGCGCCGCCCGGGCTGTGCAATGCCGTTAAGCGGGGGTCGTTTATATCTGCCTGGAAATTTACCGAAACGTTTGGAATAACATCTCCGCTTTTGCCACATGACAGGCAGCTTAAAGTTATAATAACCAACAGGCCAATTTTCCGGATCATATAATCTCTGTTTGAAATTGCTTCAGAAAACGAACATCGTTCTCAGAGAATAAACGCAGATCACGTATCACATATTTTAAGTTGGTAATTCTTTCTATTCCCATACCGAAAGCGAAACCTGTATATTTCTTACTGTCAATATTGCAGTTTTCTAATACGTTGGGATCAACCATACCGCAGCCTAAGATTTCTACCCAGCCGGTATACTTACACATATTGCAACCAGAGCCGCCACAAATGGTACAGCTTACATCCATTTCGGCTGATGGCTCGGTAAACGGAAAATAAGATGGCCTGAAGCGAACTTTTGTACCCTCACCATAAAGCTCCTGCACAAAATGATACAGGGTTTGTTTCAGATCGGCAAAGGATACGTTCTCATCAATATACAATCCTTCCACCTGGTGAAAAAAACAATGTGCCCGTGCCGATATCGCTTCGTTACGATAAACACGGCCGGGCATAATAGCCCGGAAAGGCGGTTTCCCGTTTTCCATCATCCGCACTTGTACTGATGAGGTATGTGTGCGTAACGCAACATCATCCCTGCCATTATTCTTTTTGATGAAAAAGGTATCCTGCATATCGCGTGCGGGGTGTTCTTCGGGAAAATTAAGGGCAGAAAAATTATGCCAGTCATCTTCTATTTCGGGCCCTTCGGCAACCACAAATCCAAGGCGTTTAAAAATATCCACTATCTCATTCCGCACCAGCGAAAGCGGGTGACGTGAACCCAAGTTAAATCCATCGCCAGGCAGCGTCAGATCGATGTTGGAAGCGGGATTTTCAACTTCTGATTTAAATTTTTCTTGTAATTCCTGGTATCTGGCCTCAGCTAATTGCTTAAACTGGTTAAGCACCTTTCCAAATACCCGTTTTTCTTCCGGGCCCACGCTTTTAAACTGGTCAAACAGATCTTTTATGATACCTTTTGTACCTAAAAATTTAATACGGAATGATTCCAGTTCATCAGCATTTGCTGGTGAAAAAGCGTTTATTTCTGTTGTATACTGATCAATTTGTTCCTGCATATTATAGTGTGCTTAGAAATTGTTCGGTTGTTAAGACCGGTAAATCAAATTTTTTGTAATGCTTTATATTTCTGCTGATGATAAGATCGCATTGATGTTTTTCTGCAATATAAAACTGTATGGTATCTTCAAAATCTACATGTTCACTATTTATAGCCGAACTAATATTATCAGGATCAAATGAGAGTACATTTAACAATCCCATTAATATTTTGATACTGTCCTTAGCAGTCTTTTTATTAGTGCCTTTAGCTATTAAATAATGAACATTAGCTAAAATTAATGTTGAGGTATATAGTTTGATCGTTTTTTCCTGACTCTTTTTGAGCAACTTTTGACTATGATCAAAGAATGAATCTCGTTTTAGCAATAGATCCAACAATATATCGCTATCAACAAATATCTTTTTATAAGTCATTCTTCTTTTTCAGATATTCATATTTAGCATCCCATAAATTAACATCAGCCGGGATTTTCCCTTTAAGAATACCTGTTAAGGCTAAAATTTCAGGCGATATATCCTCTTCATGAATTTTTTCATGTAACGGATCTTTATTTACCTCTTTTTTAATATTCTCTAAATGATTTTGAACTATCTTAGATACACTTGTATGATTTCGGCGAGCGTATTTTTTCGCCCATTCAACCGTGTCATCTTTTACACTTAAAGTTAACTTTATAGTTGCCATAGCAATCTTATTTTATACGTACAAATATAAATAATTTATACGTATAAAACTATTTTATCACCCCTAACTCTTTTCCAACTTTGGTGAACGCTGCAATAGCCTTATCCAAATGTGCCATATCGTGCGCGGCGGATATTTGTACCCTGATGCGTGCCTTGCCTTGTGGAACAACCGGGTAGTAAAACCCGATCACATAAATGCCTTCGTCAAGCATTTTGGCGGCAAATTCCTGCGCTAATTTAGCCTCATAAAGCATTACCGGTACAATGGGATGTACGCCAGGTTTTATATCGAAGCCTGCAACCGTCATTTTTTCGCGAAAATATTGGGTGTTCTTTTCCAGTTTATCGCGCAGATCAGTGGTTTCGCTCAACATATCCAATACCGCAATAGATGCGCCTGTAATTGATGGAGCCAACGTATTTGAAAACAAATATGGGCGCGAACGTTGCCTCAGCATGTCGATAATTTCTTTACGCCCAGATGTGAAACCGCCGGAAGCACCACCCAATGCCTTGCCCAGCGTGCCGGTGATAATATCAATTTTACCCATCACGTTGTGGTGCTCATGCGTACCGCGGCCGGTTTTACCCATAAAGCCAGAGCAATGGCTTTCATCAATCATTACCAGCGAATTATATTTTTCAGCAAGCGCGCAAATTTTATCCAATTGTGCAATGGTGCCATCCATAGAGAACGCCCCATCAGTTACGATGATGCGGTGCCTGCAATTTTGTGTTTCTTTTAATTTTTCTTCCAGATCGGCCATGTCATCATGCTTGTAACGCTGGCGTTGGGCTTTGCATAAGCGCACCCCGTCAATAATAGAAGCATGGTTTAATTCGTCCGAAATGATGGCATCCTGCTCATTAAACAAAGGCTCAAAAACCCCGCCATTGGCATCAAATGCAGCAGCATATAATATAGTATCTTCAGTGCCCAAAAAATCGGCTATCTTTTTCTCCAATTGCTTGTGGATATCCTGCGTGCCGCAAATGAAACGTACAGATGAAAGTCCGTAACCATGCGTATCAAGGACATCTTTTGCCGCCTGTATTACCTTTGGATGGGCAGAAAGGCCCAGGTAATTATTGGCACAGAAATTAATTACTTTCTTACCACCCTGTACTGTAATATCGGCACCTTGTGGCGATGTGATAATTCTTTCTCTTTTGTATAATCCGGCATTTTCAATTTCGGCAAGTTCCTTCTCTAAAACAGGCTTAAGGGTGTTGTACATAATTTGATTTTTTGAAGCTGCAAAATTAAGCATTAACCTTGATTTGAGTAATTTAAAATTGGTGTGCCCGAAAATTTAACTTAAAACACGATTCATAGTATTAAATAACATTGCTTTTTGGTGGATATATTTGATATGACACCCAGGGCAGAGTAGATTGGCTACCTGTGGTGGATAATGCGAATTGAATTTGCCCCAGCCGGGAAAGTAAATTATCCCAAGTGAATGCCGGGTGTGACTTCCTTATGGAGAAGGGTGGGGCGTATGTCATCAAATCATAATAAAATAGCATAAATCCGCCTTCAGGTTAAACATTTCGTATTTTGGCCTGTCTAATTAATTAAATATTGTATATTTATATAGCTTAATTAAACGGCACGTGAAAAGGGGTAAGTCTAATATTCAAAAGGTTTTTGTTCTATCACATTTAGTGATATACCTTTTTATTGTTTTAACTTATATTTTCTACCTGCCAAAGTATAATTCGTTGCGGGCTTCAACTACTTACACCCGTATTATTGCCCCCCTGGCTTTAAATCCAACTCATCATGTTAACCACAGTTCTGGTAATATCCTTGTTCTGATACACCAGGTGTATAAATCAACTGCTGAAAATAAACGTGACGTGCTGAATAGTTTATCGTGGATAGCCATAAATATACTATCTCTCTTAATTGGCGGCATTATCCTGCTTGATCTGTTTCAAAAAACAGGCAGGCATTTCAAGTCTTTTCGTTATTCTCATCAATACGCTTATCTAAGCTATTGCGCATTGCGAATTTGATGAATACTTCCCCCTAAGATCTGATAGCTTATTTTTTACCCTGTTTCCAATTATAAAAAAATCAAATCCTTAATGGATTTATACCTAAAGAAATTAATATACGATACTAAATTTTAAGATCATGAAAAGGATATCAAAATATTTAACACTTACCGGCTTAAACGCAGTATTGTGTTTGTTCATCGCTGTTCCCGCATTTGCTCAACATAGAGGCGGTGGTGGCGGTGGCGGAGGAGGAGGTCACTCCGGCGGTGGTGGCGGCGGCGGATTTTCTGGTGGCGGGCATTCAAGTGTTGGTGTTTCCGGCAGATCAGGTGGTATTTCGTCGCAGCATTTCAGCGGTTCTTCACGTACCGCAGTTTCATCACAAAGAGGTGGTTTTGCAGGACAACGTGGAGGCACATTCAGAGCTAATGCAGTGGGTGTATCAGGGCATCGTGGTTATGTAAGAGGTTCAGTTGGGGCCGGTGTTTACGGCCATGGCGGCAACTACGGGCGTTATGGATGGGGCAGGCATGGCGGGTTTTATTATAACCGTGGCTTTTACGGCAGTCTGTATTACCCATGGCTTGGGCTTGGCTTCGGCTTTTTACCTTACGGGTACTATTCGTTTTACTGGGGTGGTTATCCTTATTATTATAGCGATGGCCTTTATTACCAGTATGATAACGATCAGTATACCGTAGTTGAACCTCCTGTTGGGGCAGCAATTACCACCATGCCTTCAGGTGCGCAATCAATTGTGATCAATGGCCAGCAGTATTACGAAAAAAATGGCGTTTACTATATCGCTGTTACCAAGGATGATGGTACAGTAACGTACCAGATAGCAGGTAAAGATGGTGAGCTTAATACCGGTGCCACAGGTGCCAGTGCAGTAACCCCTAAGGTGGGTGATGTAGTTACTAAATTACCAGCCGATTGCAGGAAAGTTAAATTGAATGGTGCTACTTATTTTGTATCAGTAGATGGTATATATTACCAGGAAATAAAAGATAGCAACAACAATACAGTGTATAAGATAGTGGGGCTTGATGATGAAGTACCATCTAATCAATAAGATCCCATAGCTTATCAAAGCTCTTTTCCCATACGGGGAGGTTAAATTAAATTTCAAAAAGGGTATTCCAAAAGGGTACCCTTATTTATTTCCTTGAATTTGTAAAAGCTGGCGTATAATAGTGATAGGTTGTAAACTTACTTCTCTACGAATTTTAGATGAAGGCTGTAAAGGTTAAATTTCAACTTAAATGGCTATTTTAACAAACATTTTCCACTTCGTTTGTTACACACAGGGCCATCTATGAGAAAATATTTACTACTGTTTTTTATTACATTACTTTCATTATCCGCGTCGGCGCAACTATACCTGCTTACCGGTAAAATTACCAATCAGCAAAATAAATCCCTGGCATTTGCCACTGTTTATATTAGAAACTCCACTTACGGCACCTCAGCTAACGAAAATGGCAATTACCAGTTTAAATTAGGTGCCGGGACTTATAATATTGTTTACCGCTTTCCTGGATACAGAGAACTGACCGAAAAAATTACTATTGCCGGACAGGATCTGCAGCACAATATTAAAATGGTAGACGAGGAATACCAGCTTCAACAATTCAGCAAGATCAAAGGAAACGTATCAGACTCGGCCATCGACATCATACAACAAGTTATTAATAAACGCCGCTTTTATTTGAAGCAGGTAAAGGCTTACACCTGTGTGGTGTACATTAAAGGTGTACAGAAACTGGTAAGTGCACCCAAATCGCTGATGGGGAAGAATGTTACTGCCGCACTTAACGTAGATAGCAATGGGAAGGGGATATTGTACCAAACGGAGTCGTTGTCTAATTATAGTTTTGAGCAGCCTAATAAAGTAAAGGAGGATATGATTGCCACAAAATCAGCAGGGCAAAATACCTCTTTCAGCTATAATAAAGCATCAGATCTTACTGTAAACTTTTATAAGAATATTTTTACAGTACCCGGGCTTAGCAGTCACGGCTTTATTTCACCGGTGGCCGATAATGCTTTATCTTATTACCATTATAATTTACTGGGATCAAAAATTGAGAATGGCATAACGGTTGATAAGATACAGGTTATACCCAAAAAGCCATACGGGCCGGTTTTTACTGGTATTATTTACATTGTTGAGGGTGATTGGAGGATATATGGGGTTGATCTGATGCTAACAGGCAAAGCCAACGAACTAAACCTTGTGGATACGTTAGAAGTGAGCCAGCAATATGTTCCTATCAGGGACAGTGTGTGGGAACCTTTATCAGTGCAGTATAGCTTTAGGGGAGATGTATTGGGTTTTAAGTTCGAAGGGTATTACCTGGGCATTTATAATAACTATAATTTGCATGTGGTTTTCCCGGAACATCATTTCAACGGGGAAAAAATGCGAATGGATACTTTTGCTACAAGGAAAGATTCGGTCTATTGGCAGAAAGTACGCCCTGTGCCCTTAACCCCGCAGGAGAATTTGGATTACAGCAAAAAGGAGGAAATAGCAGCCTTAAAGAAATCTTTGGATTACATTAAATCCAGGAATGATCCTAAAAATAATTTTTATATTCTGCCCTACCTGCCTTTTGGCTACAAAGCATCTTATAAAGATAATAAAGACTCAATTTACGTTTTTCCTTTTATTCAAACACTTTTTTATAACACGATTGAAGGTGTTGGCATCAATTTAAAAGCCACCTATTCTCATTATTATAATGATTATAGCTCCTTTAATATTACCCCAAATTTGCGTTACGGCACAGCCGATAAATTGCTCAATGCCAATGTGCGTGGTACATATACTTATGACCCGTTTAACAGGGGTAAGTTTTTCGGCGGTTTCGGCAGCGACTTGCTCGATCTAAGTAATGTGGGCACCCGCTCTCTTTATTTTAATACCTTGAGCACCTTGTTGAGCGAACAAAATTATGTTAAATATTACCGCTCAGAATTCGGTGAACTTGGTTATCAGCATGATTTGACCCCCGGTATACTATGGAGCGCCGATATTAACTATGCCAATCGCACACAACTATATAATAATTCATTTTATAGTATTAATACTTACAAGGGAAGGCATCTAACATCAAATAACCCTTTGATGCCTGATGCGCCGGCTAATGACAGATCGTTACTGTTCCCGCAAAACCAGGCGCTTACATTTAGCACTTCATTCACTATTACATTTGATCAGCAATATGATGATAAGCCAACCGGCAGAACCTATGAGCCATCACCATATCCGCAAGTTAAAGTGAATTATCGCAAGGGTATCAACAGCGTTTTCGGCTCGGATGTAAACTATGATTTCGGCTCTCTGGAAATTTATCACGAACATCTCACAACCGGAATAACAGGTTTTTCGGCATTTAAAATTACGGCAGGGGATTTTTTCAACCATAGCCGTCTGTATTTTATGGATTATAACCATTTTTTAGGTAACCAGGGAACTACGTTCGATCCTACGCCCGGCAGCTTCCACTTTTTACCGTTTTATACCTACAGCACAGACGGCCCCTTTCTCGAGGCGCATTATGAGCATAATTTTACCGGGTATCTGTTTAATAATATCTCCTTTCTCAGAAAGCTAAAACTCGACGAAATAATCGGCGCAAATTATCTTTCTGAAAATAATAACCGCAACTATTCGGAATTTTATATAGGCATACAGCGATTGATATTCCGCGTTGATTATGGATTCGCTTTTGAGGGAAATCATAAATATACACAAGGCTTTAAAATATTTTATGGGATAAGGTAAAGGGCAAAAGGTTTTATTTTTTGTTTTTTATCTTTTTTCCCTCGCTCATTACCATTCTCGTTTTCCGTCTTTTGCCTTTCACCTTAAAAAGGTATCTTTGCACTTCATTTAACGCTGTTTGCAACAGTATCAATGCATTATGACAAAATACAACACACTACTCTATTATTGTTATTCAACAATAGCGGATGCGGAGCAATTTGCTGCCGATCACTTAATTTTTTGTAAATCGCTGAACCTGGTTGGCCGAATTATCGTGGCTGATGAGGGACTTAACGGTACAGTTTCCGGCACCGTTGAAGCTTGTAAAACCTATGCGGATACCTTACACGCGGATCCTCGTTTTGCAGGTATCGATTTTAAGGTTGATGATGTTGATGAGCCTTCGTTTGTAAAAATGCATGTACGCTATAAGTCCGAGATCGTACATTCCGGCTTGCGAAACCCTAAGATCATCGACCCAAATAAACGAACAGGCAAACATCTTGAACCCAAAGAGTTTTTGGAGATGAAGGATAGGGACGATGTTATTGTGCTGGATGTACGTTCAAATTATGAACATTCCCTTGGAAAATTCAAAAATGCTTTAACGCTTGATATTGAAAACTTCAGGGATTTTCCTGGCAAAATAAACGAGCTTGCACAATTCAAGGATAAAAAAATATTGACCTATTGCACCGGTGGCATCAAATGCGAAAAGGCCTCGGCCTTACTATTGCATGAGGGCTTTACGGATGTATACCAATTGCACGGCGGTATTATCAAATATGGTAAAGAAGCCGGTGGTCAGGATTTTGAAGGCAAATGCTATGTATTCGATAATCGCCTCTCGGTTGATATAAACCAGGTAAATCCTGTTGTGATTTCAACATGCTATAATTGTGGCAAAGTAACTGCTAAGATGATCAACTGCGCTAACCCCGAGTGCAACGAACATTTTACCCAGTGTGATGATTGCGGTACGGCAATGGACGGTTGCTGCAGTAATGCCTGTAAGGCTCATCCACGCAAACGCGTTTATGATAGTACCGGCTATTACGTGAAAGTGCCGCAGCCGGTTAATACCAATAAAAAAGGGAAAGCCCGGTTGGCCGAATAGACTTTTTTTATTTAAAACATTATAAAGCTTATCGTTATTGATAGGCTTTTTGTTTTTTATGCATTTCAAACTGTATTTTAGCTTAATCCGTAATCCGCCACAAGAACCTCAATAATTCTTATGCGTAAAGCAATACTGATCGTTATATCTTTCCTGCTGTTTAAGGCATTTGATGCCCTGGGTGCTGATATAAAAAGTATCGGTGTTCCGTATGTGCAAAATTACACAAAGGCCATCTACCAGTCGGGTAATCAAAACTGGTCGGTAACCAAGGATGAACATGGTATAATGTACTTCGGCAATTCCGAAGGGCTGCTCACTTTTGATGGAAAATACTGGCAATCGTATGCCATGCCTAATGGCCTGATCGTGCGGTCTGTGGCAGCCGATGGTAAAGGCAAAGTGTATGCAGGCGGCTTCGGTGAATTTGGGTATTGGGAAAACAATAAAAAGGGAGCGCTGCAATATCATTCACTCGTTAATCTTATTCCTGCAAAATATCAGCCCCTTAATGAAGAAATATGGAAGATATATGTAGATGACGGACAGATCATATTTCAGTCATTCGGTTCAATTTATATTTATTCAGATGGTAAAATGGACGTAGTTAAAGCGTCGAATCCATTTTTGTTCTTGTTTAAAACCGGCAAACGGTATTTTGTTGAGGAGGTAAATTCGGGATTATTTGAACTGAAAAAACATAAATTGGAATATATTGCGGGCAGTGATGCAATGGGTACCAGCGGGATATTATCGATACTGCCTTTTCCGCATAATAAATTCCTGATCGGTACGGCGCGCAATGGCCTGTTTATATATGACGACAAGCAAATTAAACCATGGAACAGCTTGGCGAATGATTTTTTAAAAACTTATCAGCTAAATAATGGAGCTGTTGTTCCTGGCAAGTATTTCGCTTATGGAACTATACTTAATGGGGTAATTATTATTGATACAGCCGGCAATGTAGTTCAGCGTATCAACAAGTCAAGCGGCTTACAGAATAATACGGTTTTAAGTCTATTTATTGATAACGAACAAAACCTTTGGACCGGCCTTGACAATGGCATCGACCGCATTGAAGTCAATTCGCCACTTTACTTTTATTTCGATAAAACAGGCAGTTTTGGTACCGTTTACTCCAGTATTATATTTAATAATAAAATATACCTCGGTACCAATCAGGGTTTGTTTTACAGCGACTGGATATCGGGCGACAGTAAAAGACCTTTTCAAACTTTTGATTTTAAGCTGATCCCGGGCTCTCAGGGACAAGTTTGGGACCTTACATTGCAGGATGGACGATTGCTTTGTGGCCACAACGCAGGTACTTTCCAGGTTAATGGGGATGCCATATCTAAAATTGCGCAGATCAGCGGCGGATGGACAATAAAAAAATTAAACGATAACCAACTTATACAGGGTACTTATACTGGTTTAGTGATATACCGTAAGGATAATGCCGGTAACTGGGTATTTGACCATAAGGTGGATGGATTTGGCGAGCCATCAAGGTATGTTGAGCAGGATGATAAAGGTCAAATATGGGTGAGTCATGCTTATAAAGGCATTTACAAAGTGACCTTAAGCAGCGATTTGAAAAAAGCTACTGCAGTAAAATATTACGACAATCATTACGGACTACCCGGCAGCTATAATATCAATGTTTTTAAGCTCGATAACCGGATCATCTTCTCGTCCGATTCTGGGTTTTATGTTTATGATGAGATCAGCGACCACTTTTATAAGTATCAGCAACTCAATAAAAAGCTGGGCTCGTTTGCATTATCAAACAAAATAATTTCCGCAATTGGTAAAAAATACTGGCTGATAAATCATGGGCGTGTGGCATTGGCTGATCTTTCGTTGCCGGGCAAATTAAGTATTGATTCCAACCGTTTCAATATACTTGATGGCCGTATGCTGCACAATTATGAGAATATCAGCCGTATCAATAGTTCAATTTACCTCATCAGTGTTGAAGATGGCTTTGTAATACTAAATGATGAAGACGCGGTGCAGCAAAATAAAATAAAATTGCCCCTTGTGCTTATTGGAAGGATAGAAAACATTACCGATAAAATAACAACGATCACAAATAATGTTGGGCAGTCGCATATAGAGATACCCTACGCTCAAAACAATATCCGCATCTCCTATTCACTGCCGTTTTACAGACAAGAGAAAGTGAAGTTTCAGTATTACCTCGAAGGCTATTCGCGGCAATGGTCTGATTGGAGCGCACAAAGCCAAAAGGAATTTACCAACCTTAACCAGGGTACCTACCATTTTAAAGTTCGGGCTAAAATAAACGAAGAAAATATATCGCCCCAAACCGTGCTCACTTTTACCGTATTGGCGCCGTGGTATGCAAGTCAAATAGCCTTAGTATCTTATATCCTGCTCATTATTTTGGCTTATTACCTGGTAAGGCAATATTACAGGTCGAAATTAAGACGGCATCAGCATCATATTCATGAGAAACTGCAAAAAGAGAAAGAAGAGTTTTTAAAGCAGGAAGCAACTGCCAGCGAACAGCAGATAGTAAAGATAAGAAATGAACAATTGCAGGCCGACCTGGCAAGCAAAAGCCGCGAACTGGCAAACTCAGCAATGAATATTGTTTATAAAAACGAATTGCTGCAAAAAATAAGTGAGGAGATCACTCATTTGAAAGATAGTACTGGAAAAAAACTTTCTGATGAACAGCTAAGGAGGATACAGAAAGTAATAGATGACGGGATGAGCGATGAACGCGACTGGAACCTTTTTGAAAGTAGCTTTAATGAGGCGCACGAAAGCTTTTTCAAAAAGCTAAAGGCGCAGCATCCAGACCTTGTTCCGAATGACCTAAAGCTTTGCGCTTACCTGCGTATGAACATGAACAGTAAGGAAATGGCATCACTGCTCAACATATCTTTACGCGGCGTGGAAATCAGGCGCTATCGACTGCGTAAAAAACTCAATTTGGAGCATGATAAAAACCTTGTGGAATTTCTGATGGAACTTTAAAGGATATATTTCTTAAAGAATAAACAGGCTTAAGAGGTTTTCTTAAGCCTGTTTATGATACTAACCTAATCCCTCTCAACTTAATGTAAAGTGATAGCCGCAGTTTTGGGCCCGGTAGAAAGATTTACACCGTTAAATGTGATCGTATTTCCACTTATAACACCCGATATGCCCCCGGTACCAACATTAATAAAGGCATATGCCGGATGATAGCCATTAATTATCGTCATTATTATGGTTGCATTTAAATTGGTCGGTATTTGTATGTAAGGGCTTTGGGTTGCCGAATAAGGTTCAAGTGAAGTTAAAATGGTATTAGTTATATTTTGCCCAACCGTTCTTCCACTTGCAATATTAACAGTGGCATCAGACATTGAATAACCCGTGGTTTGGGTAGTGTTTGCCGAGGATACATTAAAAGTAATAATAGGCGGCGGCGTATACATATATTTAACTCCGGCAATATCGGTAGCTGAAAGACCGTTTCGTTGTGCCGTAAATGTTGAACCATCCTTTTTAGTCATTGTAGGTAGGTTATTAATTGTAAATTGATAAGAGTCATACATCATTATAGAACCAAAGTCCAAACCGCCGGTATAATCATACCCTGCTTGATTTTGTTGTATATAGGTTTGAAAATTAATTTGGACGGAAGGGTCCATATTATTATAGTTAATAGTAACATACGTATCACGGTCGGCTCTGCAATGCTCGTGCCATAAGCCTACTGTGTGCCCTATTTCATGAATCATATTCCCAGTAGTGCCGCTAACATATATAAATTGCTGGCCACCCACCATACCTATACCATTTGAGCCAGGGCCACCCAGGCTATAAATAAAAGTAACATAATTGGGTTGCGTAGTTCGCTGTACAAAGTGAATTAGTGTATTATTTTGCCAATAGGTAATGGCGCTTGTTACTATTGATGTATTACCGGTAGATCCTACACTTGAATTAATAGTATAATAAACAGTTGCACCCGGCCATAAGTAAGTGGACATTCTGGGCCTGCCTGTGCTATTAATGATCAGGGATGATTGAGCTGCATTATCAGTCAATAATACATCTCCTTCAAATACCTTCATCCCGTTTATAACCATGTAATTTAAGGTCTGTCCGTAATAGTTTCCACTCTGAATTTCCCCTTTTTGGCCAGGGAAAATTTCTTCCGCTTTTAGCCGGTTGGCTATTTGTTGTTTTGTTATTGCAGAAGGGTTAGTAGATGCTTGTTTTTTACATGAAAAAAAGCATAATAAGAGGATGATAAGTGTTAATTGGGTTTTCATAATTGGTTGGTTTTTAGGTGAATTGATCTAGGAATTATTTATTAATATAAAAATATCCAAAATAAGAATGCCAAATCAGCTCGCTTTTAATATCAATCAATTCTGTAGTTAGTTATATGCCGCTATCCTATGCACAATTAGGTTCAATTTGAGGCATGATAAAAATCTTATGGAGCTTTTGATGGAACTTTAATTGATGGTTTAACAAAGTGTTAGTTTAAAGAAATCGGATCTTTAAACTAACACCAGTTAAGTTATCTTATTAAATCGTTATCCTAATTTACATCAATTTCACCATTCCCCGGATTGGAAGAAAACACCCCCGACCAATTTACGGTGCCGCTGGCAGGCATGGTGAAGGTTTTTACAACGTAGTTACTGGAAACAACAACATTTCCGCTGGTAGTACCGGTAAAATTAACACCACTTAAAGTGAAATTTACCGACATCGGGCCTTCAAGATTAAATGTTACAGACACAACTCTACCTGCTGGCGCTTTGATAGTACCAGTAAATGTGCCAGCCAATGTCCATTTATAACTGGTTGCTCCGTTTATGTTAACTGTTGGCAAAATTGGGGCCGATGCCACATACGGAGCAATATTACCGCTGCCTCCACCAGTAGGAGTAGTATAACTGGCCGACCAGCTTACAGAACCTGTACTTGGCATAGTAAATGTGTAGGGGATATCATTGTTGCTTACGGTGACACTACTTAAAGATCCGTTAAGCAATGCGCCGCTGATAGAAAAGTTTACAGAATTGCCGGGGCCAAAAGCGGCAATTGCCAATCCTACTATCGTACCAGGCTTGGCTGTTATAGTACCACTACCAGATCCCGTTGCTGTCCAGGCGTAAGTGCCAGTTCCATTTATCCCTGGCAAATAAGGGAAAAGATAGTTGAGGGCGATAATATCATTGGCATTAAACGTCCGGTTGCTGACCCCATCATTACAAGCTAACATCCATGAAGCTGCATCAGGCCCGGATGGTGTACCCGGTATTTGTACTGCCCCATTGGCTCCGGCTCCTTCATTTGAAGGAAGTCCTCCGCAACTGAATGAACGATCAGCATAATCGGTATGACGCATACCGACACAATGGCCAAGTTCGTGCTGAATCACAGAAGCCGTAAACGGGGTATTGGTTGGGTTTGTACCATACCAGTAAGTATTTAACTGTATAGAATTATAAGGTACGCCACTTGAGGGAAAACCTGAATAGCCTTCAGTACTGGTTGTGTTATCATAATATCCACTAATGGTAATATCAGGTGTTCCGGATGTAATACGTTGAAAGCGGATGTCTAAATACTGATTATTGTATCGCAAAATTGCTTCATCGGTGGCGCTTAGATAACCAGATGACAGGCCGGTAACAAGAATTTTGAAAGTGACAAAGGTATGCTGATTCGAAGGGCTTACAGGGTTGGTTACGCGGTACTGATCTACGGTTATTGTAGTCTTATGGCCTTGGGAATCGGTAGTTACAAGTGGTGCGGGTTTTACTATATTGGCGTTCAGGAATGCTTCAGTCAGCACGATATCACCCTCTACCAGATAGCCTTCCTTAACTTTAACAACTTGGTCAGTACTAAAGCCCGACGCTTTAATTTTGGCAAGAACATCAGTAGGAATAGGTCCTGCCTTGGTAATCTTTATTGAGGTATTTTTTTGATCTTTCTGGCAGCCGGAAAAAGCCAGGGCAAATAAACTGACAATTAAAATCGCCTTTGAAACGGTGTGTTTGATTGAATTCATGATAAGGTTTATTAGGTTAAAGTTAAATACTTTATTATAGGTTAATCAATATTATGTATTTAAATTGTATTATCAAAATAAATCTTTCCTTCTCATTCTAAATATTAAAATAAATAAGATTGCGACAGCTTTAACAATTTGATTTTGATATTAAAAACACATTTAATTATTAATCAAAAAGATACTGAGTTTCTCATAAACGATTTAAAACTACATCATTACCTCTCATGGTTTGTTTTATTCGCATACATAGTGCTTTTTTTATGTAGTATGTATTCGTTACACTATGTATTTATAAGTAATTAATTATCAGTTATTTATAATTTTATTGTGAATATAATGAGAAACTGCTTTTTAAATGATGTATCAATGTAGAGTGCTATAATTTGCTAAAAC
>JAQBOK010000227.1 GCA_028288085.1 Mucilaginibacter sp. | reverse complement strand
TATCTGTGCCATCCATAATCACCCCATCAGGGCTGGGGATCGCCTTCACGCCTTGTTTTTGCGCCCAATAGCGGGAATATTGCAGGTTCTTAATTACACCTTTTTCTATCCAGCTTATTTTTTCCTGCGGACGGCCATCACCATTCCAACTGCTTGTAGGCAGGTCAGGATTTGATGGATCGGAATAAATATTCACTCTTTCGTCCACCAACGTGTCTCCCAGTTTGGTTTTGCCACCTGGTTTGCTCAAAAAGCTGCGGCCCTCATCTGCACTGCGCGCATCAAGCCCGCCATAAAGTTGCTCAAGCAGCACAATGCCTGCTGCGGGCTCTAAAATAACTGTGTATTTACCCGGCTCAATGGCTTTGGCTCCATTGGAGGCAGTTGCTTTTTGGGCGGCTATTTTAGTAAATGCCAGTGTATCCAACTTGTGGATATCGTTATAATCTTTTGTGGAATACCCTGAACCCTGGCTATCCTCTGTACGGAGCGTTATAGAAAAACTGGCATCAGTTGACGTATTATAAGCAAACAACCCATGTGAGTTCATCATGGCTGAAAATCCTGCGCTGTTTTGCAAATACCCTGCTGCTACCAGTTTGTTATCTTTAGATATTTGCAGGGTATCGCTAACCTTATCCGTACGTATTTTTGGTGTAATATCTGCAGTTTCCTGGTAAAAGGTCTTTGATTGGGGGCTATAGGTCTGAGGGCCCAAAAATGACACAAATTCAGGGTTTTCAGGAGCAAACTTAGCAAGCTCTTCAGACAACTTTACAGCCTTTTCAATAGAGGCATCGTCGTATTCGTTGGTGGTCACAATTCCCAGTTTTTTGCCGAAGGCAGATGATATGGCCATGCTGGTTTGGCTAATGGACCCACTGGTTGAAACCGAGTTGCGCGCATACCGTACGTTCCCGGCATCCGAGCCATTGAAACTTATTTCGCATTCATCGGCCTTTGAATAGCTGAGCGCTTTTTTCATTATTGCGCGGCAATCAGCTTCGCTTATTATAGCCATAATATTTTTAGATTTTTCTTGCTGTATTAATTACGTTAACTCCTTTAAAAAGCGAGGTTGATGACCCATGCGATACGGCACTTACCTGCTCAGGCTGCCCCTTGCCATCAAAAAATGAACCGCCCAAACGATAATCATCTTTGTCGCAAACAGCCGCACACGAATTCCAGAATTCCTGTGTGTTCGATTGATAAGCTACATCATTCAGCATACCAACGATCTTACCATTCTTGATCTCGTAATAAAGTTGTCCGCTGAACTGGAAATTATAGCGTTGCTGATCGATAGAGAACGAGCTGTCGCCTACGATGTAGATGCCTTTCTCAACATTTTTGATGAGATCTGCGGGTGCCAATGGCGCTTTACCGGGTTGCAGGGAAATATTAGGCATGCGCTGGAACTGTACATCGCTCCAACTGTCGGCATAGCAGCATCCTTGTGACTCTTTCAGACCGATAATATGTGCCTGGTCGCGGATAGCCTGGTAGTTTACCAATATGCCATCTTTGATGATATCCCATTTTTTTGCTTCGACACCTTCATCATCATAACCTACTGCACCCAATGAGCCCACTTGTGTTTTATCAGCAACAATATTTACATTTTTACTGCCGAAGTTGAATTTGCCCGATTTCCATTTATCCAAAGTAAGGAAGCTAGTTCCGGCAAAATTGGCTTCATAACCTAAAACACGGTCAAGTTCAGACGGGTGGCCTACGGATTCATGAATGGTGAGCCACAAGTGACTCGGATCAAGCACGAGGTCATACTTGCCTGCTTCAACTGATTTGGCTTTTATTTTTTCGGCAGCTTGCGGGCCGGCAGCTTTGGCATCTTCAAGCATATCATACCGGTCGCGGTAAAGCGTGGTCACACTTTTTATTTTGTCGCTTTCGCGCGGGATAAGGTATTCATAACCCATGCCGCGTGGTGCGCTTAATGATTGCCTGGTCTCAAACTTTCCGCTTTTTGAATCAATACAAGTGGCTGCAAATATTGGCCATATCCGGTGTATATCCTGGTCGATGTATGAACCATCAGTGGAAGCAAAGTATTTTTGCTCGTTTACCAGGAAAATAATGGAATTGACATAATTGGCACCGCCTTTCATCGCGGCATCGTTTACAGATAGCAGCAGGTCGGTCTTATCTTTTATAGGTACGTCAAAACCATTTTTTTCGATCGGAGTTTTCCAGCTTACCTCTCCATAACCTTTTTGAAGTGCCAGTTGTACCGGTTCAGCTTGTAAGCGTGAATTTTCTTTGGCTATCATCACAGCCATCTGCGATGCTTTTGCAATACTGTCGGAATCTAATTTGTCGGTAGCGGCAAAACCCCAGCAGCCATTGGCAATTACGCGGATACCCATACCATATGATTCTGTATCCACAATGTTCTCCACTTTGTTTTCGCGGGTAACCACATACTGGTTCATATATCGCCCTATGCGCACATCGGTATAGGTGGCCCCTTTTGAACGTGCCGCGTTTAAAGCAACGTCGGCCATCTTCTTTTTCAGGGCTACATCAGCGCCCTGCAATATGGCGCCATGCCGGTTAATGGGCGAACCCATAACAGGTATCCGGCTCAGCATAGTGGCACCAAGCCCCATGCCTGTAAGATAAAGGAAGTCTTTTCTTTTCAAAACGGGTAAGTATTTTTTCTAAATATAAGAAGAGGAATTAATATTTAAAAGCCAGGAAAATATATCTGCAGGATTTTAGATAAAAATAATTTATTGAACACGATGTTTACGAATTTAACGCATACATAATAATGTTCACCCCAAACCTGGTATTGTCTTCGGATAAAAAACGTTTGTTTTTGAAGTCATAATCCCATTCACAGCCGTAATCCTTATTACTATATAAAACCCCTATCCGCCCATTTATTTCTATAGCTTTTAGATATTCGTGCACCAGGTCATCACCCCAGCCATTCAGTTCGAAGTTGGTTGTAGGAGGTCCCTTATCAAACTTGAAAAAAGAATGATAAATATCATGATTGTTGGGGATCTTTTTTAAAGCCTGGGGGCCGAATATTGCTGCCATTTGCGCTTCAAATGATTTTGCAAACAGACCGTCAATATCGTGATTGCAGTCATCAGCAAATACAAATCCCCCGTTTTGCACATATTTTTTAAAATTGGCGCTCTCCCTGGCATCAAACTGAACCAGTTTATGCCCGCTGATGTAAGCAAACGGAGAAGCAAAAATATCGTTGCTATCGAGAGGTATCACTTTTTCGTGCGGATCGATCTGGATAGTAGTATATTCAAGCAACGAGTTAAGCAGGTTGGATGGCATACGCTGATCCGTGTCCCAATCGCCTGAATGATAACTGAACCTTGTAAAAGTAAATTTTGACCCCAATGACATCATTTAATAAACTTTAAAATTAGCACAAAATTTTATGCGAAACCCGCTTTTGTAAGATATGGCTGTAAAGTTTTGGATACTTTGTTTGATTTTTGATAAAATGCATGGTAATTAGCCAAAAGCGCAATATCTTGTGTTGCTAAACAAATAACCCGCCCTGGCTCCTTCAGAAAGAGAGGAGAAAAAGAAATACGAAACCTTCTTTGCATAGCAGAAGGGTGGTCGGGCGAATCGATGATCGGGTGAATCAGAAAGAGCGGTTAGCTTTGATCGACAATATGTATCAAATAAAATATTAAATTATATACTATTGGAATTGACTGAAAAAGATATAAAAACACTGCTTGCTAAGTTGCCCCAGCTTAAAAGCGAAATGCAAAAGGTAATTGTTGGGCAGGATCACATACTGGACGAACTGCTGGTGGCATTTCTGGCAGGGGGGCATTGTTTGCTGGAGGGTGTGCCCGGACTGGCCAAAACGCTTATTGTAAAAACAATGTCGCAGGCGCTGAAACTTTCTTTCAGACGCATACAATTTACGCCCGACCTGATGCCTACGGATATAATTGGTACCGAGATACTGGAAGAAGACCATACCACAGGCAAGCGTTTCTTTAAATTTAATAAAGGGCCTTTGTTTGCCAATATTATTTTGGCTGATGAGATCAACCGTACACCGCCCAAAACACAGTCGGCGCTTTTAGAAGCCATGCAGGAGTTTGAGGTAACCTACGGCGGAGAAACCTACCCGCTTGATAAGCCCTTCTTTATTCTTGCTACGCAAAATCCAATAGAGCAAGCCGGTACATACCCACTTCCTGAGGCGCAGCTCGACCGATTTTTGCTACTGGTTAAAATTGGTTATCCGTCAGAATCTGAGGAATTTGAGATATTAAACCGCACCACTGGCACGCAAAATGCAAAAATCAATGCAGTTATTACAGCTGATGAAATTCTTCAAACACAATCGCTGGTAAGGCAAGTAAATATTAGCGATGATTTGGTGAAGTATGTAAGTCGGTTGATACGTTGTACCCGCCCGGATACCACCACAGTTAATTATATTAAGGAATGGGTACGATGGGGAGCGGGGCCAAGAGCAGGACAGGCACTGATATTGACCGCGAAAGCAAGAGCTTTATTAAATGGCAGGTATTCGGTAATAATGGAGGACCTGCATGCCATGGCAGCGCCGGTTTTAAGGCATCGGATACTGCTTAACTTTAAAGCCGAAGCCGAGAATATTTCATCTGATATGGTAACAGCGGAGTTGATAAGGGTGATAGAACGGCCAAAACCCCTCTGATAAATTATGTCATTGCGAGGATGAACGACGAAGCAATCTCACAGGACAGGTTTCGCAATGCATAGTTCGCGATTGCCGCGCTATCGCTCGCTATGACAAAATGATAAATAAATTAATCCGAAAAAGATGCAGCTTGATCCTAAGGTATTAATGACCATAAAAGATTTGCAATTACTGGCAAAAACGGTTGTTGATGGCTTTATGAACGGTTTTAATAAAAGCACGATGAAGGGTCCGGGGTTGGAGTTCAGCCAATACCGGAGTTATCAGCCGGGAGATGATCTGCGATGGCTGGACTGGAAAATGTATGCCCGTTCTGATCGGTACTATATCCGCGAATCGGAGACTGAAACCACTATATCTGTCAGATTTTTGATCGATGCAAGTGCATCCATGAACCATAATGATAATGGAATTAAAAAGATAGATTATGCCCGTTTCCTGGCCGCTTCGCTGGCTTATTTGGCAAATTTACAGGGCGATTCGGTAGGGTTGTATACCCTGACCAATGGCGGTTTGTTTTCAATGGCATCAAAACCAGATCCGCAGCATTTGCAGCGCCTGTTTTACCAGTTAGATAAAATTGAACCGGGAGGCAAATTTACCCAACCCATCCATTATAAGGAGTTATTTGCGGGCACGGGGCGAAAAGAACTACTGGTTTTTATAACAGATATGTACCAGGAAAATAAGGAGATCAGTAATTTGTTAGAATCGTTGGCAGCCCTGGGGCACGAAATCATTCTGTTTCATTTAATGGGTAAAAATGAGCTGGAATTTAATTTTAGAGGATATGGCGCATTGGAAGACCTGGAAACAGGCGAAACCATAGCTATCAATACAGACCAGGCGAGAAAACAATACCAGGAGACCCTGGGCAACCATTTAGCCCAAATCAGGATGGAACTATTGGGCAAACGAATATTTTATCGCATGATCAGCACCGCCCAGCCACTTGATGAAGCCCTGCGTGATTTTTTAGTGCAAAGAAATAAAGGTTAAAACGGAAAGAATAAAGGCGGGCGGGCATTTTGGAAATTAAATATTCATCCCTCACCATTTACAACGCACAATGATACTACTCAATTCCATATGGTTATTTGCACTGGCGGCGTTAAGCATCCCGGTGGCTATACACCTATGGAATATAAGGCAGGGCAAAACGCTAAAAGTTGGCAGTATTGCACTTGTCAGCGCTTCCGCCCAAAAAAGCAGCCGGAGTTTTAAGTTGCACAATCTGTTGTTGCTGTTACTGCGCTGCATTTTATTGGCTTTGCTGGCTTTTGTTTTGGCGCTGCCCTTTTGGCAAGATCATAACTCATCACCGGTAAAGGGATGGTTGCTGATACCAAAAGAGAATATCAAAGAAAGCTATATGAAGTTTAAGCCTGCAATTGACTCACTTATCAAGGCAGGGTATCAGTTCCATTATTTTAATAAAGATTTTCAGAAGCAGGAGCTTAACAAAGTTTTAAGTGATTACAAGGATTTAAAGCCAGATAATGATAGCGTAAACACAGCATCCTACTGGAGTTTGGTTCAGCAGTTAGACGGAAAGATACCATCATCCTTCCCCGTATATTTATTTACGCCAAATAACATTAACCACTTTAACGGCTCAAAGCCGGAAATATCCTTAAATCTTCACTGGCAAACCTACATCCCCACCGATTCCACCAGTACATGGATAGAAAAGGCATGGCTGACCAATAATAATGATATTCAAGTGGTTCAGGGTATCAGTAAACCGGGAGGCACTTATTATACCAACTACACCATTCAATCAGGCAATCACAGCAATACACCTTTTATTATAAATACGGATAATGGCCGGCTTACCGTCAGCATAAAAAATTCAAACGAACCTGTTACTGCCGATACTTCGGCCTGGCGTTTTGCTATTTATGCGGAAAAGAATAACACAGGCGCCGGATATGTAAAAGCTGCTTTGGAATCTATAATTCAATTCACAAAGCACAAGGCAGTTATCAGGCTA
>JAQBOK010000354.1 GCA_028288085.1 Mucilaginibacter sp. | reverse complement strand
TTATTAACGGCTATCAAAAATTCTTATTGCATTACAATTTCCCAGGTTTCTCAACCGGTGAAGTGCGCCCGAACAGGGGAGCAGGCCGCAGGGAAATAGGCCATGGTAATTTGGCTATGCGTTCATTAAGACAGGTATTACCATCTGAGGATGAAAACCCTTACACTATACGTATTGTATCAGATATTTTAGAGTCAAACGGTTCCTCATCTATGGCTACGGTTTGCGCCGGAACTTTGGCGTTGATGGATGCAGGTATCAAAATTAAAGCACCTGTAACAGGTATTGCGATGGGTTTGATCACCAACGAGATGGGTACTAAATATGCTATCCTTTCTGATATTTTAGGTGATGAAGATCACTTGGGCGACATGGATTTTAAAGTTACAGGTACTGAAAACGGTATTGTAGCTTGCCAAATGGACTTGAAGATCAATGGCTTATCATACGAAGTATTAACGAAAGCTTTAGATCAGGCAAAAGAAGGTCGTCTGCATATCTTAAATGAAATAAAGAAAACCATGAGCGCGCCGCGTGAGGATTACAAACCACATGCACCTCGTATCATCACTATTAGAATTGATAAAGAATTTATTGGCGCGGTTATAGGACCCGGTGGTAAGATCATTCAGGAAATGCAACGCGAAACCGGTGCTACTATCTCAATAGAAGAAGTTGGTAACCAGGGAGTGGTACAGATATTTGCTGATAATAAAGAAGCTATTGATAAAGCCGTAACACGTATAAAAGCGATTGCTTCAAAACCTGAAGTTGGCGAAATATACGAAGGTAAAGTAAAATCGATAATGCCTTTCGGCGCGTTTGTTGAAATTATGCCAGGCAAAGATGGCTTGCTTCACATATCTGAAATTGATCATCGCAGGTTAGAAACCATGGATGGTATTTTCCAGGTGGGCGATGAAGTAAGGGTGAAATTACTGGATGTTGATAAACAAGGCAAGCTAAAACTTTCGAGAAAAGTATTGTTGCCAAGGCCTGAAAAAGCCGAATAAAACGCATTAATTTTTTTTAACAAAACCCTCTTACGAGGGTTTTGTTGTTTTTCTAAAGTTTTTTTTCATTTTTTTAAAACAAAATTCACTCTTTTAAACTTTAAAGGGTGAATGCATATTAAGCCACAACCTGACCCTGCTATAAAAATGACATCCGCCAAGAATGATCCTTTAGGCTTTCTTAATAATAATGCTTCAGAGTCGCAAAACAATCCGCAAACAGACTTGATCCAGTTACTACTGTATGAGATCATAAGGGTTAAGGAATTAATTAAATATTACGATTCTATTCCAAATAGGGGTGGGCAGTTGGGAGCGTCCATATTAAATGAACTTGTTTCTGAGGCTTATGAATCACTTGTTAACTATGATATTGTGCTGATGAAAAAATATTATGACCTGCTGTTGAATTGTGATTAGGTTCTCGTATCTATTCAAAGCGCCATGCAATTATAATCTGTCTTTCAGATTAGATAAAATTTATTCATTCCTCTTCAGGGGTTAGGGGCTTTTCCTATATTTGAAACATGAACCACCTGATTGCCCCATCAATTTTAGCAGCTGATTTTGGTAACCTGCAACGCGATGTTGAAATGCTGAACCGAAGCGAAGCCGACTGGATCCATGTTGATATAATGGATGGCGTATTTGTTCCCAACATTTCTTATGGCTTCCCGGTTTTGGATGCGGTAAAAAAGCATGCAAAAAAACCTTTGGATGTACATTTGATGATCGTTGATCCGGATAGGTACCTCAAAGAATTTAGCGAAAAAGGGGCTGATGGTATCACCGTTCATTTTGAAGCTTGTACTCATCTGCATCGCACCATACAGGCTATTAAAGAACTTGGTTGCAGGTCAGGAGTCGCATTAAATCCGCATACTCCGGTGGCATTCCTTGATGATATTATTGAAGATTTGGACCTGGTGTTGATTATGTCTGTTAATCCCGGCTTTGGCGGGCAAAAGTTTATCAGTAACACCTACAAAAAATTACATGACCTTAAAGCACTGAGTAAAGGGCGTAATGATAATTTGTTTATTGAAGTTGATGGAGGGGTAGGAGATCAAAACGTTAAGGAATTGGTAACTGCAGGAGCTAATGTTTTAGTAGCAGGTAATTCTGTATTCTCGGCGAGTGATCAATCGCTGGCTATCAAAAATCTAAAAAATCCCTAAAAAATTAATACAATTATAATTTTAACTATAAATATGGGCTCTAAATTACTCCATTTATATTTTTGACCTATCCAATGTTAATTACATTGTCAATCTTGATAAAAAAATTGCAAATAATCTCTATAAACATTGTCAAATTAACTAACTTCGGGCCGACCAAATGTAAAGTTGGCAATTAGCCACTTAATTATAAAATCAAAATAATATGAAACACAATTTCGGTGCCGGACCAGGCATTTTACCGCACGAAGTATTAAAACAAGGTGCAGAAGCCGTATTAAATTTTAATGGAACAGGATTATCCATATTGGAAATATCCCACCGTTCGCCTGAATTTGAAGATGTTTTAGCTGAAGCTGTAAAACTGGTAAAGGAATTGTTTGAGGTTCCTGAAGGTTATTCCATATTATTTTTACAGGGTGGTGCAAGTACTCAGTTTGCTTTAGCACCTTATAATCTGTTGCCTGAAGGCGGTAAAGCTGCTTACCTGGAAACCGGTGTTTGGGCTAATAAAGCGCTTAAAGAAGCAAAATTCTTTGGTGAAACAGTAGTTGTGGCTACGTCGAAAGAAAGCAATTTCACTTACATACCGAAGGATTTTGAAATACCTAAGGATGCCGCTTATTTTCATATCACATCAAATAACACTATTTATGGCACACAATTGAAAAAAATTTTCAAGTCGCCGATACCGGTAGTGTGCGATATGTCATCAGATATATTTAGCCGTAAGATCAATGTAGCTGATTTTGGTTTAATATATGCCGGGGCTCAAAAAAATATGGGTCCGGCGGGTGTTACCCTGGTAATTGTGAAAGACGAGCTATTAGGCAAAACCAATCGCAAGATACCGGCAATGTTCAATTACCAGGTACAAATTGAAGGTGGTTCTATGTATAATACCCCCCCGGTTTTTGCTATATATGTGTCTATGCTTACGCTGAACTGGTTAAAAGCTAAAGGCGGTGTTGAAGCTATTGAAAAGGAGAATGATGCAAAAGCAAAAGCATTATATACGGAAATTGACCGTAATCCTTTGTTCAAAGGAGTATGTGCAGTAGAAGACCGTTCGCACATGAATGTTTGTTTTGTAGTTGAAAACCCTGAGCATGAAAAACCATTCCTGAAATATTGTGATGAAAAAGAAATTGTTGGTTTAAAAGGCCATAGAAGCGTAGGCGGTTTCAGGGCATCCATTTATAACGCATTGCCTATTACAAGCGTACATGTGCTGATAGATGCTATGCAGGAATTCCAGGAAAATAATAAATAATCTGGTGTATAGTGATCAGGGAAGTGGTGAATAGTTACATCACCTTAATAACCTGATCACCAAACACTACTCACCACTTACTAAACAGACATGATCAAAATATTAGCTAATGACGGTATCGATCCGATAGGCAAAAAAATGCTGGAAGATGCCGGTTTTTTTGTAGATACCAATAATATACCGCAGGATGAATTGCCTGTAAAATTGCAGAATTACGATGCCATCACGGTTCGTAGTGCCACCAAAGTACGTAAAGCGTTAATTGATGCCTGCCCTAATCTTAAACTGATTGGTCGCGGGGGTGTGGGTGTAGACAATATTGATGTAGAGTATGCGAAAGAAAAGGGCGTTGGTGTTTATAACACACCGGCATCGTCTTCCTTATCCGTAGCCGAATTGGTATTCGCGCAGCTATTCGGAGGCGTTCGCTTTTTACACGATAGCAACCGTAAAATGCCGGTAGAAGGCGGTACTAAATTTAACGACCTTAAAAAAGCATATGCAAAAGGCATTGAGCTTCGTGGAAAAACCCTGGGTATTTTAGGTTTTGGCCGTATTGGTCGCGAAGTTGCCAAAATTGCTATTGGCGTTGGAATGAATGTATTAGCTTATGATCTCTACCCTTTTAATCCTGAAGTGGAAGTGGTTTTAGGTGGGGGTACTACGGTTAAAGTAACTGTGACAGCGGCAACACAGGATGAAATTATAAAATCAGCTGATTTTATAACCCTGCATACTCCGTTTGTTGATAAAGCCCTATTGGGTGCTGCGGAGTTGGCTCAAACTAAAAAAGGTGTTGGCCTGGTAAACATATCACGCGGTGGTTTAATTGACGAATTGGCTTTAATAGACGCATTAAACAGCGGACAGGTTTCATTTGCTGCGTTGGATGTGTTTGACAACGAACCGACACCACGCGAAGAAATATTGAAGCATCCTAAAATTTCGTTAACGCCGCACATCGGCGCTGCTACTAATGAGGCGCAGGAAAGAATAGGCGTGGAGCTGGCCAGTTTGAT
>JAQBOK010000338.1 GCA_028288085.1 Mucilaginibacter sp. | reverse complement strand
ATTAAACAGCACCCATAATATCACACCCAAACCATCAGGTAACAAAGCAAAAGGCGCCATTAAAATTGCAAATAAAGGGCCATAATGATATAGATCCTGGAAATGCTCAGGCTGTGGGCCAAATGTGGTATGCTGGTGTATTACATTGAGGAATCCGTATTTGTATACAAAATAGTTATTGTGGATGTGATTAAGGATAACACTTTTAACTACTGCGAATAAGCTTAAGCCAAAATATAAAGTAAATACAAAGGGTTTGTTATTTACAAGTTTGGCAATTTTTGACATCAGCTATATATTAGGTATGCCTGCAAATATAACAAACCACTTAATTATTCATGAATTTGAATTGATCGAAAATAGCAAAAAGAAAAGGCCCTGAAAAAGGGCCTTTTGATTCATAAACAAATGAAGAGTTTACTAAAAAACTTCGGCGGTTTGTTTTTTTGCCGAGGCTAAACTGACCCCTTTCAACTGATCGGCAAAGGCTATGAAGGCCTTATCACTCAATATACGTTGTTGATTATCGATCAGTTTTTGAAGATTTATTTTCCCTATAACAAATTTGTAATTTCCTGAATAATAGCGCTCATGAATGTATTCAAATCCCAATGCATCAACCAGGTCGTCATTTTCATATCGCAAATAGATATTGATTTCGATATCATTGGTGAAATTCAGGTCTTTCTTTTCTTTAGCTTTTTTATACTCATACTGGTAATCGTAACGCAGGGCTGCTATATCAGACAATACTGCCGAACCTGTAGGATGGCCCCCGGCACCTTTACCAAAAAAGAATTGCTGATCTGCAAAAGCAGCCTGTACAATTACACCATTATATTCATATTCAACATTGTATAAAAACTCGCTTTCGTTCACAAATTTGGGCAATACAAACAAAGCCACGTGCTTGTCATCCAATTCTTTTGCTACCGGAACCAGTTTTATTTTAAGGTTTTTTTCACGGGCATACTGCAGGTCATAGGCCGATAGATTTTGAATTCCCAGGTTAAACACCTCTTCGGGCCTCACTACAATGCCATACGCATGAGCGGCTGCTATAACAAGCTTAAATTTGGCATCAAAGCCGCCAACATCCATAATTGGATCAGTTTCTGCAAAACCCAGGTCCTGTGCCTGTTTTAATGCAGAATTATAGTCCATATTTTCTATAAATCCCTTTGAAAGAATATAATTGGAAGAGCCATTAAAAATGCCGCATATAGAATGCAGCAGTTCGTTGTCATAGTATTCTTCCAAATTGCGGATAATAGGAATACTGCCACACACTGCACCTTCATACAATAAGGAAGTGCCATACAGGTGCTGCAATTCAATCAGCTCGCTAAGATGCGTGGCAATCATTTTTTTACTGGCCGAAACCACGTTTTTACCAGTGCTTAAGGCTCTTGAAACAATTTCAAATGCAGGTTCGGTTTCATTGATCAGCTCAACTATTGTGTTAATTTCCGGGTTGTTGAGCAGTTCATTTTTATCGGTAGTAAATAGGTGAGAGGGCAATGAGCGCTCTTTTGTTCCATCCTTTATACAGATCTTAACGATCTCCAGATTTAGATTTTTGGTTTTTATAATATCATAAAGACCCTGGCCTACAACGCCAAAGCCAAATAGTCCAATATTTAGTTTTTTACTCATTATGCTGTTTGCTGTAATTCAATAATTTTTCCTCTTACGTCTGTTTTAAAAAAGGAAGTAATAACATTTGTTAACGCTTCTGTTTCGATCAAAAATCCATCATGGCCATAAAAAGAATCAAATTCTGCATAAGCAGCTTTGGGTATATGCCTGAACATATATTGCTGCTCCTCTACCGGAAATAACAGATCAGATTTAATGCCTATCACTAATGTTTTGGCCTTAATAATACTTAATGCTTTTTCAACGCCATGCCTGCCCCGGCCTACATTATGCGAATCCATTACTTTTGTTAAATACCAGTAACTATAGGCATTAAAACGGTTCACCAGCTTTTCGCCCTGGTAATTTTGATAAGAAGATGCCTTAAAATTATCCATCTTGGTATCTTTTTCTTCCTGCTGTGTTACTGTATAGGTTTTATAGCCGCGATAGGAGAGCAGGGCGATACTACGGGCGGCTTTTAGCCCTTTTGCGCCACCGTCGGGCTTATTAGCGTAGAAACTCCGATCTGTAGCGATTGCCAACCGCTGCGACTCGTTAAAAGCAATGCCCCATGGTGAATGACGCGCATTGGTAGCAATCAGGATCAAATTTTTAATACGATTGGGTTCAATTATAGACCATTCCAAAGCCTGCTGGCCACCTAATGAACCACCAATCGCTATTTTTATGTCTTTGATTTCTAAATGTTCGGCCAATAATTGATGTATTTTAACAATATCCCGTACCGAAAATTGGGGGAAAGCTAAATAAAAAGGCAAACCGGTTACCGGGTTGATGCTTAAAGGGTTAGTGGTACCATACGGCGAACCCAAAATGTTGGCACATACAATAAAATGCTCTTCAGGATTAAAATAATCATTGTTTCCAAACAAGCCTTTCCACCAATCAAACACATCGGCATTAGCGGTGAGCGCATGGCATACCCACACCACATTATCGCGCTCCTTGTTTAATTTGCCATAAGTATGGAAACCTATTTCCAATTCCCGCAATTTTTTACCTGATTCGAGTTTAAATGGCTGCGGGTACTTAAATATTTGTGTATTCATTTTGTTGTTTCGTTATTCCGGAAGGGGCTGACAATTATCAACCACAATCCGCAATAACTTTATATATCACTTAAAAACTAAAAAACTATTATTCTTTAACCTTCCCTAAGGGTGAGATGATAAAACTTCACTACCAAATCATCCTTTTTGGAGAAAGTTTAGTTAAGGCTTAATTCAGCCGATTGCTCTTTTATTTTAGCAAATGCCTGTTCCAAGTCTGCTTTTATATCATCAATATGTTCAATACCTACAGCAATACGCAATGAATTTGGTGTAACCCCGGCGGCAAGCTGCTCTTCGTCTGATAGCTGCTGATGCGTAGTTGCTGATGGCTGAATGATCAATGTTTTGGCATCGCCCACATTTGCAAGGTGGCTCACCAGTTTAAGGCTATCGATAAAATGACCTGCATTTTCTTTATTACCCTTTATTTCGAACGATAATACCGCCCCAAAGCCATTTCTTAAATATTTTTTGGCAAGGGCATGATAACGGGAAGATGGCAAACCCGGATAATTAACTTTTGCTACTTGTGGATGCTTTTCCAGCCACTTTGCCAGTTCAAGGGCATTATCTACATGGCGCTGAACACGCAGGGAGAGCGTTTCTAATCCTTGTATAAACAGAAAGGAATTAAATGGTGATGCCGAAGCACCAAAATCACGTAACCCCTCAACCCTTGCACGTATAATAAACTGGATATTACCAAAAGAACTATCAACACCAAATACATCAGAAAAAATCAACCCATGATAACCTTCAGATGGCTCTGTGAATTGCGGGAATTTCCCATTGCCCCAGTTATAGTTACCACCATCAACAATAACGCCGCCTATACTGGTACCATGCCCGCCTATCCATTTGGTAGCAGATTGTACAACCACGTGGGCGCCATGTTCCAATGGGCGGAACAGGTAACCTGCTGCTGCAAATGTATTATCAACTATCAGCGGAAGATCTTGTTTTTGGGCAACGGCGTCTATTTTATCAAAATCGGGTATATTATACTCATGGTTAACAATAGTTTCAAGATAAATGGCCTTTGTTTTATCGTCGATCAATTTTTCAATATTTTCGGCGCTGTCATCTTTAGCAAAACGTGCCTCAATACCAATGCGCTTAAACGCTACTTTAAACTGATTGTATGTGCCTCCATAAACAAAAGGGGAGGAAACAAAATTATCACCAACCTGCAGGATATTGTTTAAAGCCAAGAATTGCGCTGCCTGTCCGGATGCTGTGGCCAGTGCTGCTACACCACCTTCCAATGCCGCTACACGTTTTTCGAAAACATCGGTGGTAGGGTTCATTATACGGCTGTAAATATTCCCAAATTCCTTTAACGCAAAAAGGTTTGCGCCATGTTCGGCATTTTTGAACACAAATGAAGTAGTTTGATAAAGCGGAACTGCACGTGCACCAGTTGTTGGATCAGCCTCTTGTCCGGCGTGTAGTTGCAGGGTTTCAAATTTTAAGTTTGACATAGCAGTAAGGTTTTTAATTGTTTAATATTTTAAAAGATTAATTGATGATTGAAGCACAATAAGATGATCTATCTTTTGTGGAGAGCACGTATTTTTTCAGAAAAAGAAAAAGAAAACGTGGTTGAATTAACAACAGCAACACATATACATACAGCCCATAATATAGCTATAAGCAGGAGTGTTGACCTGTTTGTTATTGAAAAGATTGCAGGATGTAGCTTTTTTTAAACTTTGCATGGTTGTTAATTTATATCCCCCGGCGTCCATTCGCCGGGACAGGAATTGGCACCTTCTCCACCCTGGAGGGTTGCCAGCGGGTCATAGAGCCTGATCTCTCGCCGCTTCTTTATAAACCAAAACCTTTTGAGGAATTGATTTTTGGTATCGCTACCAAATAATGTTTCAAAGATATTGCATATTAATGCAATTCTCCAAATTAAATTTTCAAAAACTTACTTTAACAACTTAAATACTACTACCTATGATTATAGATCAATGAAAATATGGCGCATACAGCCCTTTACATTGGCGTATTTACACCCTATTAATGCCTTATATTGTTTGTAGGTTTGATTAATCAAAAAAATTAAACCTTAAAATCATGTCAGCCAAAAAACAATTACTTGCTCAGTATGATCTGCATAACGTGTTATTTAATAATGTTATTGCAGAAATCAGCGACGAAGAAGCTAACAAATGTGTAGCAGATCCGATGAACTGCGTTAAATGGTTAGCAGGGCATCTTTTATGGGCTAATGCAAATTTAGCCAACATTGGTGGGGCGCCGATAGTGGTTCTGTGGAGAGATCATTTCTATACTAAAGAAGGTGGAACTCCAGCCGACTTTAATGCACCTAAAAGTGAGCTACCCACATTAGAAGAAATCAAAAACAAATGGAACGAAGATGCTAAGGTGATCAGAAAGGGTTTAGAAAACCTTCCTGAAGAAGCATTAAATAGCACTGTTCAATTTAAACACCCCATACAGCCGTTTGACAATACACTTGCCGGTTTATGGGCGTTCATCAACCACCACCAGGCTTATACCATTGGCCAGATAGGCATTTTGAGAAGAGGATTGGGTAAAGATGCGATGAAGTATAATTAATTAAGAGTAAAAACTAAAAGCTAAGAGGTATTTAGCTTTTAGTTTAAGGCCTGCATAATATCTGCAACCAGGTCATCAATATGTTCTAACCCAACTGAAGCCCTTAATAGATTTAAAGGTGTTTTGGTATCTGGGCCCTCAACTGATGCACGGTGTTCTATTAAACTTTCAACTCCACCAAGGCTGGTTGCCTGTGTGAATAGTTTAAGGCCGTTTATCAGGCGTTTAGCTTCATCTTGCCCGCCCTTGACACAAAAAGAAAGCATGCCACCAAAATTCAGCATCTGATCTTTTGCGATCTGATGTTGCGGGTGAGACAGCAATCCCGGATACATTACTTTTTCTATTTTGGGATGCTTTTCGAGAAATTCAGCCAATAGCTGTGCATTATGCACATGGCCCCGGATACGGTAAGGCAGTGTTTTAATACTCCTCGCCAAAAAATAACAATCCATGGGAGAGGGGATAGCGCCACCCATTTCCTGCACCTGACGAATTTTTGCCCACCATTCATTTTTCTCCGGTGTAATTAAAGCGCCACCCATCAGGTCACTGTGGCCACCAAAATATTTGGTGGAAGAATGCATCACTAAATCAGCCCCGAGCGCTAATGGTTGCTGCCCTATGGGGGTGGCAAAAGTATTATCGCATGCTACTTTAATTTTATGCTCGCGGGCTATCTTAACTATCTTTTTAATATCGGTTATTTTCAGCAGGGGGTTTGATGGCGTTTCTATCCATATCAACCCAGTGTTTGGTTTAATATGATCAATCAAAACAGTCTCATTATTTACATCGATAAAATCGAAATCTAAAATACCTGCAAACAAGTTTTTAAGTTGGTTACGTAAGCCATGATACATATCATCCGGACAAATAACATGTGTGCCTGGTTTAAGCGTTTGAAAAACTGTCATCCCGGCTGCATTACCTGAGGCAAAGGCCGCAGCATCAACGCCACCTTCCAGTTTTGCTAATACGTTTTCCAACGAAGTGCGGTTAGGATTGCTTGATCTGCTGTAAATATATCCGGCAGGAAAAGAACCATCTGCCTCGCGAACGAAAGTGGTTGATAAAACAATGGGTTGAATCACCGCTTTTGATGATTCGTCTGTATGGTTACCTGCGTGGATGGCGATAGTTTCGATCTTCATTTAATATACAATTTTGAGCAAACTTAAAGTTTTACAGCCAGTATACTAATGTTTACACATCCATTACATTAACATTTGCTATTTTTGCCCAAAGTTTTTTTTAATGGAAGCCGAAAATAGTTTACATGTATTATTGCAGGATCCTAATCTTTCTGCCGATCTTAAGCACATCGCGCAAAAAGTTCTGAATAGTGAACGAATCAATTTTGACGAGGGTGTATTGCTTTTTGAAAAAGGCGAGTTGGGTTATTTAGGCGTTTTAGCAAATTATATCCGCCAGAAAAAACATGGCGATAAAACCTATTTCAATCGCAATTTCCATATCGAACCCACCAATCTTTGTGTTTACGATTGTAAATTCTGTTCATATTCCCGGCTGATCAAACAACGGTCGGAAGGGTGGGAGTACACCATGGACGATATGCTGGATATTGTGAAGAAGTATGACAATGAACCTGTAACTGAAGTACATATTGTAGGCGGGGTATTACCACAGTATGACGTGGCTTTTTATAGCGAACTGTTTAGCAGGATCAAGGCGCATCGTCCCGAACTGCATGTAAAAGCATTAACACCGGTTGAATACCATTACATATTTAAAAAGGCAAAGATCGATTACGCTACCGGCATGCGAATGATGAAGGATGCAGGTTTAGAATCGATACCAGGTGGTGGGGCAGAAATATTTCACCCGGAAATACGCGAGCAAATTGCAAAAGATAAGTGTAATGCCGACCAATGGCTGGCCATACACGAGGAATGGCATAAACTGGGCATGCGCTCTAATGCGACTATGCTTTATGGCCACATCGAACAATTCTGGCACCGGGTTGATCACATGGAACGCCTGCGCCAGTTACAGGACAAAACAGGCGGTTTCCAAACTTTTATCCCTTTAAAATTCCGTAACCAGGATAATCAGATGTCGCACGTGCCTGAATCAACTGTTGTTGAAGACCTGCGCAATTATGCCATTGCAAGAATTTATTTAGACAATTTCGATCATATAAAAGCCTATTGGGCTATGATAAGCCGGAATACCGCACAGCTTTCTTTAAATTTTGGGGTTGATGATATTGACGGCACGCTGGATGATACTACTAAAATTTACTCAATGGCAGGGGCAGAAGAACAGCATCCAGGAATGAGCACCAAACAATTGGTAGAACTGATAAAACAAGTTGGCCGCCATCCGGTTGAGCGGGACACTTTGTATAATGTGGTAACGGATTATAAGGATTTCGAATTCCCGGAAGAGGCGAAACCACAATTCTATAAATTGCCGGTAATAAATTAAAGCGAAAGGCAAAAGGAGAATGCATAGAAAGATAAATGACAAACAAAATCAGTGGAATTAAAAATAAATCTGTGGAATCTCCAGTTGTGAAAACACTATACATCGTTCGCCACGGCCAAACCGACCTCAACAAACAGGGGATTGTACAGGGACGCGGAAGAGATACAGATCTTAATGCAGAAGGTCGCAATCAGGCTGCTCTGTTTTTCAAGGCTTATAAAGATATCCCATTCAACAAAATATACATATCTGAATTAAAGCGGACACAGCAAAGTATCCAACTTTTTATTGATTTGGGTATTCCATTTGAGAAGTTATCCGGTTTGGACGAACTTGCCTGGGGAATACTGGAAGGGCAGCCGAGCACACCCGCCAATAAAGCCGCATTTATGAAATTGCTGCGCGAGTGGATGAAAGGCAACCTCGACAGCAAATTTGACAAAGGTGAAAGCCCCAACGAAGTAAAAACACGGCAACTGGAAGCGCTGCAAACTATAATGAGCCATCCCGAAGAAGAAAATGTGCTCATTTGTATGCATGGCCGGGCAATGAGGTTGTTTCTATGCATTTTATTGAACAAGCCACTTACCGAAATGGAAAATTTTCCGCATCAAAACTTGGTCCTTTATAAGGTAACCTGGGACGGCGACAAATACGCGATCGTTGATTTTAATAATGCTGCACATCTCAAATAATTTTGGATGTTCAATTTAGAATCTAAAAACTAAATGTTTTAACAAGGTCAAAAAACCTTAATTAATAATACGACTACCATCCTGTGAAAAAAATAAGAATATCCGCTGTAAGCTATACCAATACCAAACCATTTATATACGGCATACAAAATACCGGCATTATTAACCAGATTGATCTGAGCCTTGATATACCCGCTGATTGCGCCCAAAAACTGATCGACGATAAGGTAGATATCGGCTTGATACCTGTTGCTGCAACCCTCAGTATGCCCGAATGGCATATCGTTTCAGATTATTGCATTGGCGCTGTGGGGGCTGTTAATTCGGTTTTTATATTTAGTAATTGTGATATAAAAGATGTAAAAACCATTCAGCTCGACCCACAGTCGCGCACATCAAATAACCTGGCGCTGGTACTGCTAAAAAACTTTTGGAAAATAGAACCCCAGCGGATAACCGATGCCGGTGATTATGCACAATCTATTGATCCCAATACCGCCTTTGTACAAATAGGCGACCGCACATTTGGCAAAAAAGCACAATACAAATTTGTATATGATCTGGCCGAAGAATGGCAAAAACTAACCGGACTGCCTTTTCTATTTGCTGCCTGGATAGCCAATAAGCCCATACCAAAGGCATTTACTGATGAGTTTAACGCGTCCCTCAAATATGGCCTCGACCATCGCGCCGAACTACTGAAAGAGCTACCTACCCGGCCGGATTTTGACCTGGAAGATTACCTGATGCACAAGCTTGATTTTGATTTGACGGAGGATAAAAAGAAGGCGCTGTATTTGTTTTTAGATTATATTAAAGCATTATAAATGTTCACGCTTTTTTCGTGAACAGCGTGAACAAACATGAACATCTGCAAATCAAATAGTTGCATATTTCAAAATATTTATTCGGCCTCTTGTGTTCATATAACCCCTTTAAAATACTTTGTAAACCTGCCCGGTTTGTGCGCCTAAAACACTTTTGAGGTACGCCTGGGTAACCCTATCCATCGTAACCGGGATATGGCCGGGGAAGAATGGAAAGTAATGCGGCGACTCTGCCACCACACCCGGACTGATCACATTGATACGTACATTATTATCCAACTCAATTGCCGCTGCTTTTGCAAACGCTTCCAACGCGCCACCAACTGCGCTTAGGTTTGCGCCAAGCACTATCGGATCTTCTGTTAAGATTCCCGCGGTGAGGGTGAAGGAGCCTTTGGGGTTGATGTAGTGCTGACCCGTTAACACCAGGTTGATCTGTCCCATCAGTTTGCTGTTGATACCAATCCTGAAATCAGCGTCTTTCATAGTGCCAAGAGGGCCAAAATGCCCGTTTCCCGACGTGTTTACCAAGGCATCAAACGAGCCAACCTGCTCAAAAAAGCGTTCAATGGATTCAGGAGACGAGATATCCACCTGTAGATCACCGCTTTTTGACCCTGCTTTGATCACTTCATGTTCTTTTTCCAAAGCACTGGTTACATGTTTGCCGATAGTGCCTGTGGCACCAACTATGATAATTTTCATGTCTGCTATTTTTTAATTTCCTACTCTATTTATTGACAAAACTACTTTAATGTGCACAATGAAGTAGCCAAGATACCTTTATGTCATTGTGGAGTTTTGAGTATTTAGAAATTTTGATGAAGAAATGACATAAAAGGTGCGCCTCTATAGAGCCGCAAAATTTGCGACTCTACTTAATATACGTCCTTAGGACTTATGCGCACTACCCCTTCTGCCTTTGTTGGTGTTGTCACCAACAAACCCTAAATTATTTAAATGGGTTTATATCAAATCCCAAACTGGCGCGTGAGTATGCAACGCAAGCCTAAGCCGTGGCGTACTCGTGGCAGGATTGGGGTTTAAAAACAAAGAGTTTTTGGAATAATTGATAATGGTAGATAAAATGGCAAAATGAGTTATTATTTTTTCAGCCACGGACTGGAAAGCACCTAAATAAATCCTCTTTCCTGGGCTATTATTAGCATTTACCGGCTAAATTCGGTATATTTAAGCTTCTCACCTATAGAATACAAATGGTCTTTAACACCCTTATTGTCGATATTTTAACCGTTATTTTTATTGCTACAGCTTTCCGTTCAGCCTTCGGCTTTGGTGAATCATTGATAGCTGTCCCCTTGCTTGCACTTTGGATTCCGCTGGATGTAGCGGTGCCGTTGTCCGTTCTCATATCCACAACCATAGCCGGGATTGTAGTAATCCAGGATTGGAATAAAATTCATTTTAAAAGTGCCGGGGGCCTCATTGGATTTACGCTGATCGGCATCCCAATAGGATTGTTATTACTGGTAAAAACAGATGAAAGAATAGTGAAAGCGGTACTGGGCGTTGTTATTAGCTTATTTTCTATTTATCTTTTGACTGGCAAACAGCTTAAAGAGTTAAAAAAAGACAGTATCCCATGGCTTTTTGGCTGTGGATTATTTTCCGGAATTTTGGGCGGGGCTTACGGAATTAACGGTCCGCCGCTGGTAGTTTACGGTGCTAAAAGGCGATGGTCAGCACAGCATTTTCGTGCTACGGTGCAAGGGTATTTTCTTGTAGCCAGTGCCGTTGGCATGATCGGCTATTGGCTTACAGGCTTATTGGTTACCTCAGTGTTTCATTACTATTTATTAAGCCTCCCGGTAATGGTTCCGGCTATTTTTATTGGAAGATTGGTTAATAACCGCCTCAACGGTGAAAGCTTTTTCAAATATGTTTACTTTGTTCTTTTAGGCATTGGGATATTTCTGTTTGTTAAATCTATTATTGGTTAATTAAAGGGCTTTCCTTTTTGCAATCAACGCATCAATAGAAAACATCCCAGCCCCTGTAATGATAAGGGATATTAAGCCCGCGATGTAAAGCAAATTGATCTCATATCCCGGCGGTCCGAATAATGGTCCATTTGGTGTTAAGCCTATTGTTTTAACCGAGCTGAAGCCATAATGGACCTGGATAGTTAGCGTAGCTGTGATCATGGTAATAATTAATGGGATAGCGGTAATACTGGCACACACACCTATGAAGATGGCCAGGCCTCCCAGTAATTCCGTGAAGGGAACGATATAGGAACTAATATGGGCGAACGGCGCGCCGGTTTGTATAAGCAGCTTTTCAAATCCGGCCGTACCGCGACTGAGTTTCGCCCATCCATGAGCCATAAAGCCGAAGCCAATGACCAGTCGCAATATAAAAGGGGCATATTGATGATAGGTTTTTCCTAAAGGTGAAAAGAGTTTAAAAAGCATGATATTAGTTACAAAGTACAGTATGCTATTGTTTTGAATTCTGCACAATGTGTAATTCCGCTTATAGCGCGGTGATAACACCGGCCATAAGTCGAATCACACTCATGCGTAGCTGCTCTATATAGTCCGCCATTGCCACGCCGGACTTGCAAATAATAGGTTGGCT
>JAQBOK010000316.1 GCA_028288085.1 Mucilaginibacter sp. | reverse complement strand
ATATTGGGAAGCGTTTTTTTACTTTCTATGGCGGGACTTATAGCCGGTATTAATATTCACGATATACTCACCTATGGCCTGGCAGATAATTTTACCGCGGGCAGCACTACTGATCATTCCCTTATATGGAAAATGGTCAACTTTTCTGAGAAGTTCTTTTATTCGGAATTGATATTGTTTTATCCATTTGTGTTGGGTTATTTATTCATAAAAAAGAGGATCGATCTGTTTAGTTTCTGGCTCATTCTGGAATTTATCGGGATCAATATAGTAGGGATATATGGCACACTGCATATACGGGAATTGTTGCCAGCCATGTCATTGATGAGCGCGCTTTGCGTTACACATCTGATCGATAATTATAAGGTTCCGGCAAAACCATTGGTTGTGATTATATGGTTGGTGTTTTTTCCTAAGCTATTGGAGCCATTAATTGTATTTAAGAAATTAGTGTGGGAAAAACCAGACAGCGCAATTACACCTTGCCAGGAACCGTATCTTATACCTGATGAAGGGTCACGAAAAAAACTTGGATGGTGGATAAGAGATAACACATCTGAGCTGGATAACGTATTTGTGGCTGGTTTTGGTGCACAAGTACAGGTCTATTCAGAGCGCATATCGCCAACTATCTATTTCAACGTAACGCAAACTTCGATGGCTAAGGAAAGATATTTCAAAGATCTGCAGCGAGATAAGCCTGCAATGATATTGATTCCGCTGTTTTCACAATACGAGGAATTTGTGGGTAAAGATATGCGCCAATTTTTGGATAAATTGGTTACAAAAGACTATTATTTAGATCGATGTATGTATAATTATAATATTTACAGGATAAGGAAATGAACCACTCAATCGGTGGGGTGACTGTTCTTCTACCCCCCTTTCAGTTGCGTAAAGAGAGGGTGGTGAGCGAAGCAAAGACCGGGTGAGTATCCGGTTTGACCAGCAGGCGAATAAAAAAACATAAATTATAAAAGCACACTGGCAACCCATTAACTGTTGAAACCGTAGTTGATATAAGATGCAGCAAAACAATATTTTGTTTACCCACTCCTATTTCATAAGGTTTGACCCTAAGCAATGGGCTTTGGGGCAACCCTATCCGCCCCTGGGTACTTTGTATGCGGCATCCTTAATGCGGCAGAATGGGTATAAAGCTTCGCTTTTGGATACCATGTTTGCTTATGGCCCCGGGGAAGCTGAAGTTGCATTAGAAAAAAACACACCCGATTTTTTTGTAATATATGATGATGGTTTTAACTATCTCACCAAAATGTGTTTGACAAATATGCGGCAGGCGGCTTTTGATATGTGCAAACTGGCAAAGGCAAAAGGGTGTAGTGTTATTGTTTCCAGTTCAGACTCTACCGATCGTTATAAGGAATATTTAACCGAGGGCGCAGATTTTGTGATCATCGGCGAAGCCGAACATACCTTACTTGAACTAGCCGGGGCTATCAGGAATGGAATCACAGATTTTTCGGCAATACGAGGATTGGCCTATGTTGAGAGTGGACAGGCAACCAAAACATTGGGCAGGCCTGTATTAAAAGACCTGGACAACTTACCCCTACCCGCCTGGGACCTGGTTGATATAGATAGATACCGGCAAAGCTGGTTAAAACATGCAGGGTATTTCTCCTTAAACATGGGTACCACACGCGGCTGCCCATTTAAATGCAACTGGTGTGCAAAGCCCATTTATGGTAACCGCTATAATTCAAGAAGCCCGGAGAATGTAGTACAGGAAATTAAACTACTGAAAGATTGGTTTAAAGTAGACCACCTTTGGTTTTGCGATGATATTTTTGGTTTGAAACCCGGTTGGGTAGTAGAATTTGCGCAATTGGTGAAAAAGGAAAAGCTGGATATCCGGTTTAAGATACAATCGCGGGCTGATCTGCTTTCAGAAGATGATCTGGTGGAGGCACTGGCATTATCCGGATGCGAAAATGTTTGGATAGGCGCCGAAAGCGGCTCGCAAAAAATATTGGACGCGATGGACAAAGGGACTACTGTTGACCAAATACGTCAATCAACCCGACTGATGAAAAAACATGGTATAAAACCATCGTTCTTTATCCAGTTTGGTTATCCGGGAGAATTAAAGGAAGACATTGAACTAACCATCAACCTAATTAATGAATTGCTGCCTTTTGAGATTGGTATTTCGGTTTCATACCCACTGCCGGGTACTTCCTTTTATGAAAAAGTAAAAGCTGATCTGAAGAAAAAAACCAACTGGACGGATTCCGATGAAATGGCTTTAATGTTCAGCAATACCTTCCCACCGTCTTACTATAAGCAACTACACCGGTATGTGCATCAGAATTATCATCAGCATTTAGCAAAAAACAGCCTGGTTGAATTGGTTAAAAGCCCTTTTAATACTAATGCGCGTAAGTTAAAAAAAGCGTTGTCTGTTTTTTATCATACCCCAGCTGCCATGGTTGAGAAACTAAAATTGAACCGATTAGAAAAAGCCCTATAATGGAGGTAGTTGCTGAACATATCAATGAAAAATTTGCCGCGGATGCCTTTACACAGCAGTCGGGCATATTTGATGATCTGTATAGCGCCAATACTATTATCAACTATAAGCGCGAAAGAGTTCGGAACCATGTTTTGCAATATTTGGCACCAGGGAGTTCTTTATTAGAATTGAACAGTGGCACCGGCGAAGATGCTACTTACTTTGCGAGTAAAGGATTTAAGGTGCACGCAACAGATATATCAGCCGGTATGCAGGAGCGGTTAATGCAAAAAGTACAAAAGCATAACCTGCAGGCTATGGTGACCAATGAATTATGCTCTTATACCAATCTGGATGAGTTAAAGAACAAAGGCCCTTATGATCTCATCTTCTCTAACTTTGCGGGATTGAATTGTACCGGTGAGTTGGATAAGGTTTTAGCATCGTTATCACCATTACTTAAGCCAAAGGGGATAATAACGCTGGTTATTTTGCCCGGGTTTTGTTTATGGGAAACGCTTTTAGTGTTTAAGGGCAAGTTTCGCACTGCATTCCGGCGGTTTTTTAGCTCGAAAGGGCGAACCGCGCATTTGGAAGGACATTACTTTAAATGCTGGTATTATAACCCATCCTATATTACCGGCAGGCTCAAGGGTTCATTTGATTTATTAAGTATCGAAGGCCTGTGCACCATCGTCCCCCCATCTTATATTGAGGGATTTGCTGAGAAGCATCCATCAGCCTATAATTTTCTGAAAAAACAGGAAGATAAATTAAAAGGTCGCTGGCCCTGGAAGTATATAGGAGACTATTATATTATTTCGTTGAGGAAGAAGTAAGATCTGTTGGTCATTACTGACGTGTTATGTGATTCAATGTGCCACACTACTCTCACTGCGTTCTAAAAGCTGGGTTACTTTATTAGCATATTTCTCTATCAGTTTACACTGGAAGTTCTTAGGATCTGGCTTGGCATAATGTTTACCGGAATCCATTCCCAGGATGATACCTCTCATGTTCCGTTTTTTTTGCTGCTCCTTTTTTAGCCACCTTCCGGATGTTACGTTCATCAAAAAGTTATCCAGGCTATTTCCTACCCAATTATTAAACAGCTTTTCGGTGAATCTTTTAAACAGCGATCGTTTTAACGGCTTTGCCGTAGATAGCCGCATACATTTGTTGGGCAGGTAATCCCTTGTCCAGGCATTGGCATTGTAAAATTGCTCAAAAACCGCATCGCCATGCAATGGCATCAGCGTAGCAATTTCGATGGCTGTATAGATATTTTTTTCGCGGATCTGTAGTTCCTGTTCATCTATATAATAATTCATACAGAAATAATGCTGCTTTTTAACCAGGAAGGTCAATTTCTTAAAACAATGCATTAGGGTACGTGCTATCCATAGCCTGTTTTTAGCGGTAATAATAAACAGGTCGATATCAGAATCATCATCAGCAAAGTTTTTTGAAAGCGAACCAGAAATTGCAATTCCCCTTACATAGGGGAAGCGAATGAGCAGGTTGCTTACCCGCTTTGCAATAGCGATTAATTCAGCTGCTTTTAAATTGCCTCTTTCACGTCGTTCTATTAAAAAGTAGTCGTTTTTTAAAGTGTAAAATTTGCCGAACTTATGAACAAGCCGGTCGATAATCAAGCTGCGCAGCGCATATTGAAAATCGGCCTGGTCATATTTGGCAGACAGGTATAAAAACACCTCATCAATGGTCAAAGGATAGTTGAACAGATCAAAATAAGCAAGAGTAGCTAAGATATTTTTTTTGATGTCTGACAACGCCTTATTAGTTAATTTAAGTGGAAGTATCTTTATAATCATGACGGAACAACCATGCGATTGGTTGCCACCTTTCGCAAATATTTATGCCTTTTTATAGGAACCTGGATATTCACTTTCTGATCAGATACAAAAACAAAAAAGCTGAAGAAAAAGCTGTAAAACATCACCCCCTTATCAGCATCCAATATGTTTTCTGATAGCGAAACAACAGCTAGCAACAACATAAAACTGAAGAAGAGAATATCCTTATTACTTACCGCTTTTTTAAATCCATAACCTAATGTTGCCAGGTAGGCCGCCAGCCCCCATATGCCCGATTTCAATAAAAAACTCAGGTACTCGTTATGCGCATTGAGGCGGCTAAGGAAAGACCGGTAAAACTTTTTTTCGAAGTATTTCTCCTTTAAAACCTTAATCTCGGAACCCGCCCCATAACCTATAACCGGCGACTGAGCGATAAGGCTGGCTGCAACTTTCCATCTTTCTAAACGCGGTTCCACTGTTTGCCCGGCGAATGATGAAGAAAGGTCCTCCCTAAGCTCGCCCAAAAAACGGTCGTGAAAAGCACGTGAATTAAAAATACCGACAATAACCAAGGCTGTAAACGATGCCGAAATGATCATAAACCGTTTACGTTGGATGCCTTGTAATAAAAAATATGGAAATGCGACATTGACGATAAGGAACAAAGCAAAGAAAACTGATTTTGAACTTAGCTGCACGATCCCTGCCGCAAGGATGAGACAGCAAATACCATAAACTATTTTGTTGGAGGCTACCTTTTCATTTATCAGCCTGAACAGCAAATAAACCAGTGCTATTGCTATCTGTAAGGAAAAAAATGTAGCATGCATATCTATCGGCTCCGAAAAATTGTGATTAGTAAACGCGGGGGATAGAATGGCAAACAGGGGCATTTTATAGTACCCGATAGTAGCAAGGGCATTAATATACAGGTATATGATGGTAACTGTGCAACATAAGGCAAATGCAAGCAACAACTGCGGCCGGTATTTTTTCAGATCGAGGGCATTAAAGCAAAACAGCAGGGGGAATATTAAAACTGGGATATACAATTCCCATTCCCTGTATGCCTGAAGGGTGTTTAAGGAATAAATGGTACTGATAAGCGTTACAAAAAATACGGATTGCAATACCATGGTTTGCATGGTAAATACGGGTTTAATGGTACTTTTTCTGATTTGAATAAGCGTGTGCGCCCCAAAGCTTATCAAGATAAGATGGCTGTAAAAACGATCAAATGGCAAGCTAAACAGGAACAGCATTAAGTGATAATAGCTGATCTTGTTGGCCAGGGTATCCTTAATAAGAAATAATTCTTTCATGCTCGTTATTCCCGTGGCATTTCAAAATAAATGCTTCATATTCATCAATTATCTTCTCCCAGTTAAACTGGAAGGCTATTTTATGCAGGTTGTTTTTTACCATGTTTTTTTCCGTTTCCTTATGCTGCACGGTCTCTACCAATTGCTGCACTTCGCCGGCGTTCGAGAAATAGAAGGCATCGGCATGCAGCACCGATTTATTAAAAGGATTGTTGTGTGCGGCTATCAGGGCTTCGCTGGCCATGGCTTCCAGCAATGATGGATTGGTGCCGCCAACGCTGTGCCCATGAAAATACAGGTAGGAGTTATTTTGCAATGCACGAACCTTTGCTGTATCAAATATTGACCCTTTAAACTGGATGCGCTCGTCATTTTTAAACTTATCTCTGATGAATTTTCCGAAACGGTTACCTGTATCGCCCAAAACCTTAAAATTTTTGCGCGAATTGCTATTGTTAAACCCTTCCAGTATGGTCTCAATATTGTTTTCGGGCTCCATGCGGGCCATCAACAAAAAGTAGTCTTCCTTAAGTGCCTGGGTTTTGTCAAATTGTTCGCGTTCCTGGTCAGTAAATACATCGGCACCATAAGGGATATACTCGCTGGTGATCTTGTATTTATTTTCGAGGTAATCTTTAATCACCCGTGAATCAGAGATATAGTACTGGCTGTGTTTTATAGCAAGTTTTTCGGCATATTTTAAAAACTGTTGAACAGACTTTGAATATTTTGACCTTTTCCACTCCAGCCCATCCATATTGGTAATGATGGTGCTATTTTTAGGATACAATTTACCCCATACCGAACAACTGGTATAACCCATCAGTAAAACCACATCAAACTTTTGCCTGCGCGCATCCATCAGGCAGTTCAAATCATAAACAAACTGTCCGGCTGTGCCTATTTTAAATTCGGGATCGTAGCAATGTTTTATATTAACACCGTTCCATGTATCGGCAGTATAAGGGTGGTTATGCGAGTTGTAAACCGTTACAGAGTGCCCTCTTTTCACTAATCCCGCAGAAACATATTCTGATATATGTTCAAATCCTCCATAATGGTTGGGAATACCCCTCGTCCCTAAAATCGCTATTCTTAAGTTCTTCATACAGTTATAGTTTGTTGGTACGCTTTAAGTGTTTGTATTGCTGCCTGTTTCCAGGTATATCGTTTCAGTATCATTTCGTGCAGGTTTTCGTTATAGCGACAATTGCTGGCCTCTTCCACTGCTGCCAGTATGCTTTTCGGCTGCGCCGGATCACAGTAAAAAGCATGAGCGCCAAAATATTCTTTGGCATCCCCTTTATCGGTTATCACTACATTACAACCCATTGCGGCGGCTTCTATGGAACTTAAACCAGTTGTTTCAAACCAGCTTGGCAGTATATGCACACTGGCCTGTTGATAGTAATCCACCAGCTCAGTCTGCGGCAAGTGGTTTATAAAGCTGATGTTGGAAGCTGCTATTTTGAGACATTGATTGTAATAATCTTTCTGATTTGGTGCGGGCGAGCCTATAAGCACTAAATTAAACTGGGTATTGTTCAAAGCCCTGATCAGGTTAAGCTGGTTTTTTATCCCTTCGATACGGGCTACGCATAAAACTAAATTGGCTTTCTTTTTTGCAGAAAAATTGCGCCTGAACAGGTGTGAATCTATGCCGTTTGGCACAATCATATGTTTTACCCGGCAGGGATAGGCTTTGGCAATACGCTGATATTCAGATGTAGAATTAGGTAATATCATTGCGGCACGGTTCAATATTTCTATAATACTTTTGCGTTGCCCTTTCCAAACATAATCAGCGCTGGCCAGGTGGTCCTTACCCAGCAGCCAGCGGGCAATAGTTTTTAAGTATTCGATCCTATCTGTCGGTAAAAAGCCAAACAATACACCAATACCTTTGCGGTGGTATTTATCATATTCACTGTAATTGACCAATATGGTAGAAACCACGAAGGGTTTCCCTGCTTTTTTACTGTGATATAAGATATCTGCCGGGCGGGTAAGGTTAAAAAAGTGCAGCAGATCGTATTGTGTATAATCAATCACTTCATTACTTAGCTTTATTTCGGCCATAATACCCATATCCGTAAGGTACCGCGCCGTTTGCACAGCCTGCACGGTATCTCCTCCGGGTACGGTATATAATGTGGATCGTGTAATAAAAGCTACTTTCATATTATTTTATTCTTACAACCTGTTTGGACTTTGTTTATGGAGCCATGCTATCAATTGTTCAGGAAAATAGCTTACCACAAACAGCAGGTAGTTATCTAGCCTGAACGGCCTTACACTAATAGCCTTTAACACATGCCTGCGTGCTTTTACCGGCTGATAGTTATTAGCCAAAAACTTCTTTCCGCATAAAGCGTGATAGGCCCCTTCTTTTATCCTGCGCACATTCTGGCTTTTAATTATCGCTAATAGCTCCCCGCCTTCCTCTTCAGTAATTGAGCCCCGTGTGGTGGCCTGTCTTTTCAATTGACGGAATCGTTCGCCACGCCATTTTTCATCAATAGTTACAGATGAGGCATTTAACCGCACTTTTATCAATGGTTCGCGCAGGTTTTGTAGTTTGCCGGTTTTAGCCAGGCTGGTCCACAATAGATAATCTTCAAAATTGTGTGCATGCACATTGTATCCACCTGCCTTTATCACATCGTCCCTTTTATACATTACAGATGAATGTATAAAGGGGCAGTACACATACAGCTTCTGCTGTATCTCATCGTTAGAATGGGCAATGCATTGAAAGCTGAACAGGAAATCGCCGTTTTCTATAATGTATTCGGCATCGCTGCCAACCAGCACATAGTCGGGGTGGTCTTCTAAAAAATTAAGCTGTTTTTCCAGGCGTTGGGGCAGGCAAATATCATCCGCATCAAACCTGGCAATATAAGGCGCCCTGGCAAGCCTCAAACCCATATTTAAAGCGATAGCTATTCCTTCGTGCTCTTTATTGATAAGTACTACCCGTGGGTCATGAAATGAGCTTACTATAATTTCAGTTTCATCTGTTGACCCATCGTTTATTACCAGCAGTTCAAAATCGCGACAAGTTTGACTGAGTACTGATGCTATAGCCTCACGGATATATTTACCCGCATTGTAAGCAGGCATTAATATCGATATTTTGGGGTGCTTAGATGGCATAGCTCAATACTTTTTAGTGGATGTTTCTTTTATATTGAGCAACAGCAGCAATTCAAAAAACAGGAGAATGGATAGCTTCTCAAACCAGTAATCAATAAAAAAAACACCTAATGCAATCAGCAGAATAGGCAGCCCATATGTAAGCTGCTTATATTGTTTTAAAAAGAACCCGAGATAATAGAGAAGGAACGCCGCCAGCCCAAGCAAGCCATATTCGGCAAGCAATTGGTCATACACTGAATCGGGGTTATTGCTTATCGAATGAATGTCAGTTTTTTTACTAAAAAAATTAAGATAAACATCCAGGTGATTGGAAAGGAAATCGGGGTTCATGTAAATATATTTTTGTGGATATCCACCCGAAAACCCTAATCCGCTGGCCCTTAAAGCAAGCTTAGATGAGAAGTTACCCATACCATCGCCCGTAATTATTTTTAGAGGATGCTGGTGCAGGAAATTAATAGTTTGCAACCATCCTACAATTTTACCGGGCAGTTGCAGTTTAAAATTATCGCGCCCTGATAACGGCAAACTTGCTTTATGTGTACTGATAAAAGATAGCAAGCGTTTTTGATAGTAGGAAGTATCGATCACATGCTGATATGGCATTGAATTGATATTGGGTTGCGGAACATACACCCGCCCGTTTTGTGTTTCAAGGACAGTTTGGGCAGGCTGCTGTATTTTTTTGGCAACCTGCTGAGGGTTAGCCACAACATACATACTATCAATGTAGCGCTGCGCAATTTTCCACTTTTTTTGATCGGCATTGAGTAAGCTATCCGGCATTAAGGTAATTGGCAAAAATAGTTTTGGCCGGACAGGGACTGGAACCGCTTTATTTTTAACATTCAGATGAAATGCCCTTTTAAAGTTTTCGGTTACATAAGTTTCATTTTGGGGGGATATTTTAGCCAGAAAAACCACCAGGAAAACCAGGCAAATTACAATGAGGCTCTTTTGGTTACGGCTGGTTCTGAAAACGAATAAAATGACCAGCACAATAAGCAATACCAGGTTGGTAAAATTGCTGCCTGTGAGCAACATAACAGTCATGCAAACAAACAACATGGCTGTATTTTTTTTTGTGAGGAAATAAATTACTCCAAAGGCATTTAAAACCGCATTGGTTGTGGAGGTATCAAATGTTAGCCCTTTAATGTAATCGCCGGTACCTAAAAAATATTTTTGGTATTGGCCCTGATAGGTATATGGGTTGATACTGCCTGTTTCAAACGCGATAACAGCAAGATTAAAAAAGGATAGCAGTGCGTTCAGTATAAAAAAAACAATAATGGTACGATGAATAGTTTCGGTATCATTATTATCAACAGAGAGTTTTACCTGGTGCATGGCCAAAATGCACAATACCCAAAAACCTATTCCTGTTAACAGAACTATATTATAATTGATATTGCCATAATTGTTGCCGATGAGCCAGTTTAGAATCGCTATGGCTATAGCCAGGAGATAAAAAAGAGGTAATCTTGAATTTTTGAGGCTGAACCCGAATTTGAAATTGAACTGTAAAAGATAGATCACCACAATGGCCGGAATTTTTACAGCCAATTTTACGTTTAAGAAAAGGACGAGGAATAACAGCAGTTTCCAATCCAGCAGGTTTTTTAGTTTCTTAAAGTTTAAAAAATCATTGCTGATCACCATCCGGCACCCCTTTTTATTTAAAGAGATTACGGTCTGAAAATTGAATTGGTTGCTTACAGAAGTGGGAAAATGGGATTATTTATTAAGATTAGCCCCGTTCAACGCACTGGAGGGGAGGGCTTAGAAATTAAAAAGTTCAATCTAATAAGGTGAGGGGCTTGTAGCCGTCCAACCACCATCAATCACCAGGCTTTGCCCGGTAATATGCCTTGATTGGGGCGCTACAAAAAACAACACCGCATTGGCAATATCCTCAACGGTGGCTGGCCTGCCCGAAGGCGTTATGCGCGACCAGATCTGTTCGTAATTATCATCCTGCAAAGTTCTTTCGGTAAGGGTTGCGCCCGGGGCTACCGTGTTGATAGAAATATTTAATGGCGATAATTCAATAACCAAACTTTTTGCCAGCATCTCCAGTCCAGCTTTTGTCATACCGTAAGCCGCCAGGTTTTTGTGGGCCTGGTGCCCGGTTACTGAGGACATGAGTAGAATACTGCCGCCACCATGACCCTGTTTCTTCATTTGAACAGCTGCCTTTTGCGCCAGGAAGAAACTCCCGAACAAGTTAAGGTTGATAACACTTTGCAGAGCTTCGGGCTGATAATCTAAAAACTCGCCGTAAGAGGTGATCCCCGCATTGGCGATGGCAACAGTTAAAAAACCAAACTTGCTGACAGTCTCATCTACCATTTTTTGGATAAAACTAATATCCGACGCATCACCGGCCATTGGATGACATTTGCCACCCATCATGCTGATTACTGCCGCAGCCCTTTTTGCGAGTTGCTCATCAATATCATTTAATAGAACCGCGGCACCTGCTAAGGCCAGCTGGCGGGCTATCTCGAAGCCAATGCCTTGTCCGGCCCCTGTTATAATGGCTACCTGGTTGCTAAATCTGTTATCGTCCATAAGTTTTGTTACTCCACTTCAACTGTTGGCAATATAATTTTAAATTATGTATTTTAATAAATCCGACAAATTGTTTTTCAGTAACCGGGATGATCTTCCAGTCGAATATTCTTCATAATTAACGCAGGTATCTCATTGTTAAAATCTGCGGCGAAAAAAAAGCCATCCAACACTTTGTCGAATGGCTTTTAAAGAGATAAAATGATAAAAAAGAATTACGACCTAATACGCATCCCGAATATCTATATTACCATTGTGATCACTTATAGTCATTTAATTAAAAAGTATCGCCCACAGACGTACTTACCGCAGTTGAACTAGCTTTATCAATAACTAAATGAACATTGCTGCCATCTAAATCGCATCCAAAATATTGTTTTTTCATCATAAACTGAGCAACTAAAAAGCCCCGTTAAACGGGCTTATCTTACTTTGCAGAGTCGATTGTTTTTAGCGCGGTAGACAAGGAGTCCATTTTTTTGCTCATATCAGCGCCAATTGTTTTCATCGAATCCTGGGCTGCCTTTAAATCCATTACCACGCGCACTACTGTATCGTGCGACATTACGATCATCTTGTTGTCTTTGGAGTAATTCCACCAATCGGCAATAATCACAGATGTTTTGGTTTCTGGTTCTCCAACTAATGCAATTACATCTTTTGATTGCATACCGTGTTTGATCTGACTGAAACTTTTTGTTTTGTCGCTGTGACAGGCTGTTATTACTAAAAACAGCAATGGGATAAGGTTAAGTTTTTTCATTCATAAATATTAATAATATTTATGAAAAGTTTATTGTGTTTTAAATCAGCTTATTATTAGCCAGTCATAATCTTTTTATAACAAATGGTATATTATTAGCTTACAGACTGTTATGAGTATAATTCCGGCATTTAAACAAGTGTAACATTTTTGTTATAAAGACGATTATTGTTTTTCCATTTTGCTGTTTAGACATATAAGCTAATCGCATTTCCAATAGTCAAGTTTATAAAATACAGTTACTCCAACACTATATTTATATCAAGTATTTTTTTAAATAAAAATATTAAG
>JAQBOK010000306.1 GCA_028288085.1 Mucilaginibacter sp. | reverse complement strand
TTTAATTGATAAATCTGATGTAAACGGCGGCTATTTTGCATTTGCCAACCTGGATGGATCTGGAGGCAGCGGAACCAAATATGTTGATGATGATTCGCTAACAGGTATGGCTTATCTTGCAGCTTATGATGTAACCACCGGTACAACCCAAACAAATTACCTGAATGCAGCCGAAGCATGTGCCACGTGGCTAACCAACAGCACTCAATGGGACAGTAACTTTGGCGGCGGCTTTTGGTGGAACACTGATAAAACGGTAAAACCAACGCAATCAAATGCGCTTGCTTTGCAATTATTCTTAAAATTATATAAAATCACGGGGCAATCCACCTATCACGACTGGGCTGTTCAGGTGAATACCTGGCTAAATACCCAAATGTATGATTCAGCTACGGGCCTGTATATTTGGCAGATTGAAAAAAATGGCGCCAGGGATACGTACAAATTCACCTACGATAATGCCATAATGGTTGAAGCCGATCTTTTGTATGTTTCAGCTATAGGCGACAATACCTATTTGACAAAAGCCCAGGCATTAGGAAACGCTATGATCAAAACATTATACGATGTAAACCACAACGTATTTATTTTCAATACTAACGATATCAGGATCAATCCGTGTTATTGCGGCTGGGCCTCACAGGCTATGGTAAAATTATACGAGGCAGATCATAATAGTACGTGGCTTAGTTATGCTAAAGCTAATATTGATGCGATCAACGTTGTATTGAAAAATCCGTCAACTAACGGGTATTATAATTATGCCGGATTAGATGGCGCGGGCCGATATACCAACCTAGAGGGAGTTGACCAGGCCTGGATGCAGCGTGTTCAGGCGCTGCTTTCCAAATACAAATAACTTGTTTGCACCAGTTGTAATTATAACGTTAAACTCAAATACATGAAGATATTAATTAAAACCGGCTTTTGCTTTATAGCGCTAATGGTTTCATGGGAATTGTCAATATCCCAAAATCTGTTAAAATATGTAAATCCTGATATTGGCACCGCCCATAGCCGGTGGTTCTTTTATACCCCGGCGGCGGTTCCGGGTGGCATGGCCAAATTGGCTCCTTCAACAAATGGTCATTATGGCAATGCACAGGGTTGGGAAGCCGTGGGATATGATACACGGCAGAATTCCATAGAGGGCTTTGTGCATTTTCATGAGTGGCAAATTGGGGGCGTAAGCTTTATGCCCACTACCGGCGAATTAAGAGTAAAACCCGGAGGATTGGACACGCCCAACAGCGGTTACCGTTCTCATTTTGATCGCAAAAACCAAATTGCGGAACCTGGATACTACAAAGTTTTGCTGGATGATTACCAAATTACGGCGGAACTTACTGCAACCAAAAGGGTAGGCTTTCACAAATACACCTTTCCTGAAAATGACCACTCGCACATCATCCTGGATATCGGAAATGTACAGGGCGAAAGCGGACCGGTTACCGATGCCGGGATCAAAATGATTGATGATACCCACTTTGAGGGGTTTGTAAATACTTATCCGAAGTATGTAAAGATCTATGACCCGGAAGGAAAGGTATTAATGTATTTCTATGGTGAGATTAGCAGGAAACCCGGAAATGTGGGTTCATTCGATGCCAGCGGTATTAAGCAAAGATCGACATCAGCCAAAGGAAAAGGGGCGGGTCTGTTTTTAGATTACAAAACCACAGCCAATGAAAAAATAGAGATCAAAGTAGGTCTTTCTTATACGTCAACAGCAAATGCAAAACTAAACTTGCAAACAGAAGCCGCCAACCTTTCGTTTGACCAGGCAAAAGCGAAAGCGCAGCAAACCTGGCAGCAGGAAATGGGCAAGCTTACTGTTGAAGGGAAGGATGATACCAGCAAGATCAAATTTTATACAAGTCTTTTCCATGCGCTATTGGGCAGGGGTACTGCCAGCGATGTTAATGGCGCTTATCCGAAACATGGCGGCCTTATTGGTCAGATGCCAACTACCAGTAAAGGAAACAAATATGATTTTATTAATACCGATGCGATATGGGGCGGTTATTGGGACCTGACCCAATTATGGTCGCTTTCATATCCGGACTGGTATGAGAATTTTGTACATACCCAGTTACAGATATATAAAGACAAAGGATGGTTCGGTGATGGCATTGCCAATAGCGAATATGTATCGGGTGTAGGAACCAATTTTGTGGGTTTAACTGTCGCTGCTGCTTATCAGGCTGGCATCAGGGATTATGATATTAACCTGGCTTACGAGGCAGTTAGAGGAAACGAGCTTGGTTACAAAAACAGGAAAGTAGGATCGGGTAAAATGGATGTTAAGCCATTTACAGAATACGGTTATGTTCCATTTTTAGAAGGAGACGGCAGAAATTTTATAACAGATTCCACAGGTTCTGATTTTTCTGCATCCCATACGCTGGAGTATAGCTTTAGCGCCTTTGCCGCTGCACAAATGGCAAAAGCATTAGGGAAAACCGGAGATTACCAAAAGCTGATCAAATATTCAAACGGATGGCGTTATCTGTATAATCCGGCCAACAAGCTGTTACAACCAAAAAAAGCTGACGGCACTTTTATAGACAAATTTGATCCTTACGCACCGTGGCGGGGATATCAGGAAGGTAATGCCATGCAATACACTTTCTACGTGCCTCAAAACCCGGATGCTTTAATCTCAACATTAGGAAAGGATTATTTCAATAAAAACCTTAACGAGATATTTGAAAAATCCGAGCCGGATGCATTCGGCGGGGGCAAAACCATTAATGCGTTTGCCGGGATAACATCCATTTATAACCATGGCAACGAACCAAGTTTACATATCAGCTGGCTGTTTAACTTTTCAGGCAGACCCTGGCTTACTCAAAAATGGACAAGATCGATTTGTGATGTATTTTATGGCATAGAACCTATTCACGGTTATGGTTACGGACAGGATGAGGACCAGGGCCAGTTAGGTTCGTGGTACGTAATGACCGCGCTTGGCTTATTTGATGTAAAAGGCTTTACAGATGCAAAACCTATTATTGAATTAAGCAGTCCTATTTTCGATAAAGCAACCGTTGCATTAGGCAATCATAAACAATTGATCATCGAGACAAAAAACAACTCGAAAGAAAATGTTTATATCCAGTCTGTAAAATTTAACGGCAAGCAATTAAATAATTGTTGGCTATATCGCGATGAGCTGATGCAGGGTGGCAAAATAGTTTTTACAATGGGAAATAAGCCGAATGAAGCGTGGGGAAGTAAAGTTCCGCCCCCGTCGGCACAATAAAAAAAATAAATGATTATGAATATCCGGTTTATAAAAATAGTATTAGGCTCTGCCATGGGTGTCATCTTATGTATTGAAGCCCCGAAGGTTGTTGCACAGCAGCCAAAGCTTTCGGCGGTATACCTTCAACGGGCCGAAAAAATATATGCTGATATCTGGACGCACTACCGTGTTCCGGCTTACCCTGGTTTGTTCTCAGAGAATTTCCCTTCTGATAAGAAGGATACGCTTGATTATTTCCAGGGCAATAAAGTGAAAGTAAAGCAGGTAAGTTTTCTTTGGCCCTTTTCGGGAATGTTTTCGGCGACCAATGTATTGCTTAAAATTCCTGCTGAAAGGAAAAAATATCTTCCATACCTGAACAGCCTGTCCATTGGTATGGAAAAATACCGGGATACCAGGCGCTCGCCGGTTGGATACCAGGCGTACCCGTCGGAATTTGAAAAAGACGATCGTTACTACGATGATAACGGGCTGGTTGGAATTGAATATATGGAAGCTTATTTCGATACTAAAAATCCGGTTTATCTGTCCCGGGCAAAAGTAGTATTCAAATTTATCCTTAGTGGTTGGAGTGATCAGTTGGGTGGCGGGGTTTATTGGGTGGAAGGCCATAAAGATCAAAAACCGGCATGCAGCAATGGTACGGATATGCTAGTCGCACTTAAATTATACAAAGCCACAAAGGATACTTCATATCTAAAATGGGGGACTCGGTTTTACGACTGGATGAAAGCTAATCTTGCTGATTCTGATGGTATTTATTGCAACGACAAAAAAACTGCTGATGGTTCGGTCAATAAGACTTACTATACTTACAACTCAGGCTTTATGCTGGAAGCATCGGTGCTTTTATACCAGTTTACCAATGATAAAAAATACCTGGCTGAGGCCCAGCGTATAGCAAAAAGTGCCTATCTGCACTTTAGCAGCGAGAAGCATGATGAACATTTAAATATAAGGATCGATCTTCCCTGGTTTGTGACCGTATTGTTCAGGGGATACGAGGCCTTATACCGGGTAGATGGCAATTATACCTACATCGCTTCCATTAATAAAGATCTGGATTATGCCTGGCAAAACACCCAGGATGAATACGGTTTCCTGACCAAAAGCTGGACAACAAATGAAAAAGAAATTAAAAAGCCGAAATGGTTGCTTGATGAAGCTTGTATTGCCGAGTTGTATGCCAGGCTGAGCATACTCGAAAGCGAAAAACATCAGTGATTAGTTGGGTATATTAGATATAGTTGGTTAGAAGCGTTCTGGGGTGAGATACGGAACGCATTTTTTTATTTTTGTTTAAAAAAATGGAAATCGATAATTAGGCTGTCGTTATTAAAAACACTAAGAAAATGGTTTACAAACAATTTATACTCATCTTTATTTCAACCACACTGACTTTTTCGGTAGCTCATGCGCAAGTATCAGATTATCCTGACCATATTCAAAAACTATACAGCGCAATTAATACCAAACTGGCAGATGGAAAAACTGGCCTTTATTACGAAACTGCTGACATCATTAAAAATGAAAACTCTCACTCCTGGCTTTGGCCATTGTGCGCTTACATCCAGGCAGCGAACGAAATGGAAGTAATAAACCCAGGCAAGACTTACATGCTGCCCGTTGAGAAGGCGATTGATCAGTATTATAGTGAAAAACCTCCGGTTCCGGCTTACCAGGACTATGTGTATAAAGAGAAGATAAGCAGCCGTTTTTATGACGACAACGAGTGGGTTGCAATAGCGTATCTTGACGCATATAATCGGAATCATAAAGAAAAATACTTGCAGGTTTCCCAAATGATCTATAGGTTTATATTGAGTGGAATAGACACAACCGCGGGCGGTGGGGCTTACTGGAAAGAAGGGGATTTGTCGACTAAAAATACCTGCTCAAATGGTCCGGCGATTTTAGTGGCCCTGCAGTTATATAAAATAACCAGGAAAAAATCATTTTTAGATACAGCAATGGCATTATATAAATGGACAAATGCTCATTTGCAGGCACCATGTGGTATTTATTGGGATAATATAAAAGTGGGATCATTGAAAGTAGGTAAAGCATTTTATACCTATAATACCGGTACCATGCTACAATCTAATGTACTGCTATATGAGGTAACGAATGATAAAAAATACCTGGTCGAAGCTGAACGGATTGCGACTGCAGGAAAGCAATATTTTTTCGTGAATGGGCGCCTGCCGCAAAATTATTGGTTCAATGCGGTTATGTTAAGAGGATACATGGCGTTATATAAAATAACTAAAAACATGGATTGGATCACCTTTTTTAAAAAAGATGCCGATGCTATATGGCAAACTGAGCGCGATGCAAATAATTTGATCGGTAAAAAAACCTCCAAATCCCTGATAGATCAGTCGGCCATGATTGAAATATATGCCAGGCTCTATGAATTATAAAAAAATTAGACCGATTAGTTAACATATAGCAGAATAAATCCTAAATCAGTTTAATTCATAATCCCGTAGTAAATTAATTACGCGTACTCTCCTGAGATTTCGTGGATCAGCATATCTGCCGCCGCCTCGATGGTCTGGTGGATGACCTCTTCACAGGAGCCATTAAAGACCTTTCGGATACCGACCAACCGGCCTTTGATCACAGCAGAGACAAACATGGTGCCTACGGGCTTTTCATCCGTTTCGCTGCCTCCCGGCGTGGTTAACCCAGTTACGCCGACTTGGATATCTGACGGGATCAGCGCACCCAGCCGTCTGGCGAGTTCATCGGTCACCTCCTGTGATTCGGGTGTGAATTTTTCAATAAGTTCATGCGGCACTTTCAGCAGCGTTTCTTTTAAAGAGGCGTCATAACAGGTAATACCGCCCCGGAGGACCTGCCCGGATTCCGGCGCTAAGGCAAACTCGGAACACAGCCAGCCCGCTGTTGCGCTCTCAGCAAACGCGATAGTTAGCTGGCGCTCCGCCATCAGTTTGCTGCACTGTAAAATTTTCTTTTCCGCCATAACTATTTTGCCGTTAATAAACAGGGACCGGATGTTTCACCGATCCCTGTTTATTACTTTTTGAATTATTGAACCTCTGCCGCAGCAGCTTCGTTCACGTAATTCTCTGCCACTTGTGTTAACAGGGAATCCGCATTTTTTTCTTCAGCTAAAGTTTCATCGAACAAGCCCTGCGCTTCATTATAACCTAATGTTCCTGCAAGAGTGCGCAGGGTGCCATAAGAGGCAATTTCGTAATGCTCCACTTTCTGCGCGGCTGAAATGATGGCTACATCCCTTACTTCGGTTCCCTTATCGGTGTC
>JAQBOK010000286.1 GCA_028288085.1 Mucilaginibacter sp. | reverse complement strand
AACTCCTCTGCAGGTTTAGGCAGGTTGTTTTGCGGTGCACTTACATAAACCTCTACCACTTCTCTACCTGCAACATCGCCATTATTAGTGATGGTAACTGTTGCAGTAACTGAGCTATTGAAAGTTTTTGAGCTCAATTTAAGGTCGCTGTATTTAAAGTTTGTGTATGATAAACCGAAGCCAAAAGGATAAGCCGTTTTTACATCAAAGGTGTTATAGTAGCGATAGCCTACATATATTCCTTCTTCGTAAGTAACTTCAGAAGGCTTGCTTCTCATAGGGCCTTCAGCCTCCCCCGCAGCTACCGGTAAATCCTTACCCGGAAAGTTCTTAGCCGAAGGCACATCCTTGTAATCAACCGGGAAAGTGGTTGCCAGCTTGCCCGAAGGGTTTACTTTTCCACTTAAAACATCGGTGATAGCATTACCTGCTTCTAACCCTGGCTGCCATGCTAATAAAATACCATCGGCCTGGTCTCTCCAGCTTGCTACTTCAATTACACCACCAATGTTTAACACAATCACCAGTTTTTTACCTTTAGAGTGAAAAGCATCCGAAATATTTTTGATCAGCGTCTTTTCATCCGCTGTAAGGTTAAAGTCGTCATCCACTTTGCGGTCAGCACCTTCTCCGGCGTTTCTGCCTATGGTAAAAATGGCAATATCTGCGTTATTAGCCTGTTCAGCAAGCTGCTGAGGGTTAGGCTGCATTTGCGGCACCGGTGGAACCATCTCAAAAAACGATCTTGGTTTTGGTTGTTTTGCTTTTGCATCTTTCAAATAAGATTCATAGGCATTTTTAAGATTTGCATTAACAATATAGCCAGCATTGTTCAGGCCTTGTATCAGTGAAATGGTATAAGCTTTGTGTACATCGCCGCTACCGGTACCACCAGCTATCAGATCATATGAAGTATTGCCAAAAAGGGCCACATTTTTAGCTTTATTTAAAGGCAATACATGGTCGTCATTCTTTAATAATATCATCCCCTGTGCTGCTGCCATACGCGCAATTTGCGCGTCCTTTTTCAGGTTAGGTGCGCTCGAGAATTTATATTTTTTAAATTCGGGCGATTTCAATACAATGTTCAGTATGCGCTCAACATTTGCATCTAATTGTTTGGTACTTAATTTACCGTTTTTAACAGCTTCAACTATAGCTTGCGACTGTGGAGGGCCGCCTGGCATCAACAGATCGTTACCTGCTTTCATTTGAGCTACTGCATCTTTGCCGCCAAACCAATCGGTCATTACCAAACCTTTATAGCCCCATTCATTTTTCAAAATGGTGGTTAAAAGGTCGTGTCTTTCAGAAGTATATGTTCCGTTGAGTTTGTTGTATGATGACATTACTGTCCAGGGGTGTGATGTTTTTATGGCGATCTCGAAGCCTTTCAGATAAATTTCGCGCATGGCTCTTTCGCTTACAATGGTATTTACACTGTTACGATTGGTTTCCTGGTTATTAGCTGCAAAGTGTTTGATAGAAGTTCCCACACCTTGTGATTGTATCCCATTGATCATTGCAGCCGCGATACGGCCGGCGATCAAAGGATCTTCAGAATAATATTCAAAATTACGGCCACCCAATGGGTTGCGGTGGATATTTACACCCGGACCCAATAAAACATCCGCACCATACTCGTGCACCTCGCTGCCGAAGGCCTCTCCTACTTTATGTACCAGTGCAGGGTCCCATGATGACGCAAGCAAAGTACCAACCGGGAAAGCGGTAGCATAATAGGTTTTTGAACTGTCTTTACCCCTTATCGGGTCTATCCTTATACCGGCAGGCCCGTCAGAAACGGTGATAGATGGGATACCCAAGCGTGTTATAGCATGCGTACGGCCAGCAGCACCCGGTACTTTTTCGGGTATATTATAAGCATCCGGATCAGATGGCGGCAATTTAAAACCGCCAATGTTGATACCCTCTTTCATTTGTTTTGGCGTAGGCGGGGGCATTCCCGGCATTTTAAAGCCCATACCCACCACTAATTTGGCTTTTTCTTCCAGAGTCATGGCTTTAACAACTTCTTTTACGGAATTTTTCCCAAGCTGCGGGGCCACACTAAGAGGCTTTTTTGCCACGGGTGCAGCAGTTTTCTTTTGGGCTGATGCGTTGATGCCAATAAGGCACAAAAGCAAAAGCAGGCTCGATAGAAATGATACGTTTTTCTTCATTTTAAAGGTTAAATTAGGATTGGTTCCCTAAGTACTATTTATAAAAATTGGTTTATTGGCTTAAAACGACATACAGTGTCATTAAGACACAATGATAGTATTTTTTTATCATATCCAAATAATAAGGACAGATTTATTTTATATACAGGCAGTTACACTTATCTTAATTTAAAATTTACGAATTATATGGAGAATCGAATAACTCTCTAATTCGCGTAGTAAAAAAATATAATAGACGCAGGTACTAAAAATATAGACGGGTCGCCGATTTTAATCTATGAAAAGAAAATACGACTTGTCTATTGGCAGGCCACATACCTGTATCTAACTAAGCTTTATCCATAAAGTCCAAAGTCCACATACCGCTTTGATCATTACTCCTGTAAAATGTAATGGATATTTTTCTTTTGCCTCCCGGCCGGGTAATAGGTTCAGCTTTTCCATTTTTGTTTAGCTGAGCCACATTGGCATCCTGGTTAAAAAATCGGCTATACATTTTCAACACCCGTGGATAAAACTCTTCATTAACCAGGTTTATTTAACGGACATTGAAAACTTAATTATTTGCCGCTCAATTAGTTTACAACATGCAAACGCCCGAATCGTTTTATTTAATTACTTTGGCCTTTCATATTATAATCAATTTAAATTATAGAGATGACCTATTGTTTAGGAATTAAAGTGAAAGAAGGCCTGGTAGCTATTGCTGATACGCTGATCACATCGGGGACGGAAACCGCTGTTAAAAAGAAAATATTTATAGAACAAAAAGATAACTTTTCGCTTTTTATCATGACAAGCGGATTGCGTTCGGTAAGGGATAAAGCGGTTGTATATTTCAGAGAACAACTGGAAACCCAGGAGTTTAATAAATTATACAAAGCGGCAAATGCTTTTGGCCAGCAGGTGAAAAGAGTTGCCGAGGAAGACAAAATCTCCCTTGAAAAAGCAGGATTTAAATTCGACCTCAATACCATCATTGGCGGGCAATTGAAAGATGATAAGGAACACAAATTATTTTTGCTGTATCCTGAAGGTAATTGGGTGGAGTTAGAGCAAGGCGCCCCTTTTGTGATAGTAGGTAATTCAGGTCACGGAAAGGCCATTCTCAATCGCACACTTACCGAAAATACGAGTATGAAGCTGGCTTTAAAGGCAGGTTTCTTATCATTTGATTCAACAAGAGTGAGTTCTAATAATGTTGATTTTCCGATAGATGTGGTACTTTATAAAAAAGACAGCTATTCTATGGTAGAACAGCGATATGAGCAAAAAGACCTGCAGAATATTTCAACCCAATGGGCCGAGGAGTTGAAAAAGGCGTTGGAGGATATTCCAGACAACTGGATGGATGCAGCGTTTTCCAAATTGCCTCAAAATGAAAATGTTTAATAATATACCAATATGAAATTCAATGTATCCGCCGAAATGGGATATGACGTACGTTCTGCGGGTACGCTGATATTAAATATTCATGCTTTGCGAACGCCCAGCCAGGCCGTTTTGGAGGAAACATTTATTATTGATCCTTACGTAAAGGTGGAGGAATTATTTGCTGTGAATGGCGAGAACCGGATCATCAGGTTAGAGATAGCCGAACCGGGGAAGGTTTATATTACATACAAAGCCACAGTTGATAATGCCTTTGAGATCAAAGACCATACCGGCCGGGAGGAAATCATGATCGGCAAAATGGATCCCCAAATATTACCTTACTTGTATCCCAGTCGCTATTGTCAGTCTGACAAACTATTCAGACTGGCCAATAACCTATTTGGGCATATTGCAAATCCGTTTGAAAAAGTGGTTGCCCTTACCAACTGGATATACAAAAATGTAGAATACCGCAGCGGCTTCAGCAATTCTCAAACCTCTGCCTATGATACGGTCACCGAGCAGGCTGGCGTATGTCGTGATTTCGCTCATTTGGGTATTGCCTTATGCCGGGCTTTGACTATACCGGCACGTTACTTTACCGGCTACGCCTATCAATTAAAACCCGGTGATTTCCATGCCTGTTTTGAAGCTTATATTGGTGATGAATGGATTTTGTTTGACGCGACAAAACTTGTTCCCATTAACGGGCTCATCAAAATAGCGACCGGACGTGATGCCGCCGACACTGCTATTGCCAATATTTTTGGAGATATCTTATTTACCTCAATGCTGGTAGGATGTGAATTGGCGGATGAAAATTTTGTGCCCTTTTATTTATAGTTTGTTTACCCTTAATTGCCTGGTGACGGTTTGACCTCCCCTGCATCGCTAAGCTTATTCCTCCTCTATCCAGCAAGCCGGAAAGAGGAAGAAATTCAACTTCTATTCTATTTTTCAGCCTCTTTGTGCAAGAGATAAAGTGGCTCGGCGTAGCTGGGCAGGTTGAGCAAATTATTGCTCCTTGACAGTACTCCTCGCAATAAAATAATATACCAGGAAACCGAGGGCCAAACTAACCGTTTCAATCCCAAATGGAAGAGGGGAATCATAGCCATACCTTACATACTCCAGCAATATTAAACCTATACCACCAAACAATAATATAATGCCCCACTTTAATGTATCCAATTTAAACCCTGCACTTTGCTGGCTTAAAATTTTAATTGAATTTTCATCAACGTGACCTTCTTTTATCATCCTCATTTTAACACGATGATTTAAAATTGAAATAATTATTATAACGATGGCTAACGTTATTCCCATAATAGCAAGTACTGGTCCCATATTTTTAATTTTTAAATGATTTGCTATATTAGACAGGAAAGCTGTTTTAAATGTTGCAATAAAAAGAGGATAATTGATTATTGAAAAATACACAATCGTTAAACTTAATCTAACTCAACCAACATTCAATTAAATCAACAAGTACTGCAACATTTTTAAGATGAATATTGTCTAATCGCCCGCATGCAAAATGAAGAGGAAATAATTTCCCGCATAGTAAATGGAGATGTAATGGCATTTAAAATATTGGTAAAACAATATGAAAAGCTGGTTACTTATATAATAGGCCGATTGGTACAAAATAATGAAGACACACAGGACTTGTGCCAGGAAGTTTTTATAAAAGTTTATAAACATCTTTCGGGCTTTAAATTTCAGTCAAAACTATCAACCTGGATTGCACAAATTGCTTATGGAACAGCTATTAATCATCTTAAAAAGGTTTCGGGGAAAAGGAACCTTACGGATGATATAGCCGATTTTGAAAATTACCATAAAACAACTGATGACCCGGAAAGTATCCTGGCTAAAAAAAATACTTCCGCGTTTATACAACAACAAATTGAAAAATTACCTGTTCAATATCGTACTGTATTAACGCTATATCATTTAAATGAATTCTCGTACCAGGAAATTGAAGAGATAACAGGGATGCCAGAAGGAACAGTAAAAAATTATTTATTCAGGGCCAGGAAATTATTGAAAGAAAAACTGGAAATTTATATAAAATATTAATAATGAAAGAGCTGAACGAAGAAGATATTCAAAGATTGCTGGAACAGCACTTGAAAGAAAATGGGAAGCAGGAATTACCTGGCAGTAATAAGGATATAGCCCTGTACCAGTTATTATTTACTGCTTTAGCCGGTGAACCAAACACTTTAAAAAGCGGTGACATGGCAGACGCAGTTATTAAGCAAATTCAAATCAATGAGAAAAAAGCAGAATCATTCCGGTATAATTTGATTATAGGAGCGGTACTGGCAGGCGGAATACTATTTGCTTATTTTGTATTAAACTATATCGATCCTGCTACTTTAAAATCAGTTTTAAATTTAATAAGTGGATATAAGTGGATTGTTGTGTTTATCATCCTTTGCTTTGCAATTATAGAAATAGCTGATAAAAAAATAGTCAAAAGAAAGTTTGCAGCTTAAAACTATATTCTACAAAACTTCTATAAGTAAATAAACAGGCCTCAGCTTTCCATATCCATATTTTTTTTAACTTACAGGCACTTTCTAAATAACATTTATGAGTGCAGCCCCGCTTATCCAAATCCGTAATCTATCCAAATCATACGGTTCCAAACTGGTTTTAAAAAACTTGTCGCTTGATATTTTTCCTGGCCAGGTGATAGGTTATATCGGGCCTAATGGCGCCGGAAAATCAACTACTGTTAAAATACTTACCGGCCTGATCCCCGATTTTGAGGGCGAGGTAATAGTTGATGGTATCAACATGGCAACCGACTCGCAGGGAATAAAAAAATTGATAGGCTATGTGCCCGAAAATGCGGAGATATACGATGTGCTTACACCAATGGAATATCTTGATTTTATTGGGAAATTGTATGGCATGGATGAGATTACGCTGCACGACAGGACAAAAAAACTACTTGTAGCATTTGGTCTTGCTCCTAATGCTGATGACCGGATGGATACCTTTTCAAAAGGCATGAAACAAAAGGTATTGTTGATATCAGGCATTATTCATAACCCAAAGATCATTATTTTGGACGAACCACTATCAGGTTTAGATGCCAACGCGGTGATTATGATCAAAGAACTGATCATGCGGTTATCCAAAGAAGGAAAAACCATTTTTTACTGTTCGCACATGATGGATGTGGTTGAAAAAGTATCTGACCGGATACTACTCATTAACAAAGGTGAAATTATTGCTGATGGCACATTCGAATCATTAAAACAAAACCATAGCGATACCCTCGAACGCATATTTTCGAAACTAACAGGCCGCGAAGACCAGGCAAGTGAAGCGGATGCCATTATTAATGCTTTCGATTAAAAAACTTGCTATTCGAAATGAATAATATCCTTTTAATGTTACTTTCTATGGATAAGATATTTCTGCGCTTCGTTTCATTCTTCTATCCCCTTTTAGCTAAAACGGGCGTTGATACCGATCAGCTTAACGAGATTTTGCGCGTAAAGCTGCTGATGGATAACCGACGGCCCAAGGCAATGTTTGCCGCCCGCAAAAACGCTAAAAATGGGCAGCAGTCGCCTTGGATGGTTAATATCTTTACGCTTATTATGGGTCTTTTAATCGGGCTGTTGCTAACGCTTAATGGCATGCCCTATATTGGCGAAACCCTTTACTTCATTGTATTTATGGTATTTATGGCTATTACACTGATATCGGATTTCACCACTGTTTTGATAGATACACGCGATCAATTCATTTTATTGCCCCGGCCTGTTAACGACCGTACAGTTGCTTTGTCTCGAATATTGCATATCAGTATTTATGTATTAAGACTTGCACTGCTACAAGGCCTACCTGGGCTGGTGATCGTAGGTTTTATTGATGGCATATTAGCTGTACCGATCTTTTTTATACAAATATTGGAGGCAACCTTTCTGAGCATATTTATGGTAAATATTATTTACTTATTGCTGATGAAATCTGTAAGCCCGCAGCGCTTTAAGGATATTATCAGCTATTTCCAGATAGGGTTTTCTGTATTGAT
>JAQBOK010000285.1 GCA_028288085.1 Mucilaginibacter sp. | reverse complement strand
GGGCGACTACCTGATCCAGCTTAAAAAGAAAAGGGATAAAACCACAGAAGAAGTAATAAGCGACCTGAGGCAAAAGGTTGCCATCAATCAGCCGGCTTTGCAAATTGACTTTGGCCAGGTGATTGGCGACATGCTGGGTGACCTGATGACTTCCGTACAGCCAATTGAAATAAAGGTATTTGGCGATGATCCGATAAAGCTGCAAAGCCTTTCAAAACAAGTTGCAGCCGAGGTTGAAAAGGTAAAGGGCACAGCAGACGTTAATGACGGTGTTATTATTGCCGGGCCGTCTGTAAGCATTGATCCTTATTACAGTAAGCTGGCACAATATAATATAACTCCCGCCAGCCTGCAGTTTCAGTTGCAAACCGCGCTCCAGGGCAATATTATAGGTAACATGCTTGAACGCGAACAGCTTTCGCCTATCCGGATGGTTTACCCGGGCAACCGTGGCTTAAATGTTACCGACATTGAAAACCAAACCGTATTTGTGCCCAGTGGCAAGCTGGTAAACATCAGTGAGCTGGCGCTGGTTAAGCTAAATCCCGGTGATGCCGAAATAAACCGGGAAAACCTGCAGTCAATGGGTGTTATAAGTGCAAGGCTGGAGGGAAGCGATCTTGGCAGCGTTGTGCCGGCAATACAAAAGCGCGTTGCAACAATAAGCCTTCCTGCCGGGTATCATGTTGAATATGGCGGGACTTATGCCGAGCAGCAGAAATCATTTCAGGAATTGCTGATCATCCTTGTAACCTCAAGCTTACTGGTATTTGCAGTTATCCTGTTCCTTTTTAAACAATTCAGGATTGCCATTTTAATATTAATAATATCCGTTTTAGGCATTGCAGGAAGTATGCTGGCATTGTTTATCACCAAAACCCCGCTCAATGTTGGCAGCTATACCGGGCTGATAATGATAGTAGGCATAATAGGCGAAAATGCCATATTTACCTTTTTGCAGTTTAAGGAAAGGGCGCTTGATAACCTTAGTAAAGGCGCAGAAAATTGTATTGACGAGGCTGTTACCTATTCTATTTCGACCCGGCTAAGGCCAAAGCTTATGACTGCTATTGGAGCCATCATTGCCCTTATGCCCCTGGCTTTAGGCATTGGAGCCGGTGCACAACTGCACCAGCCATTGGCTATTGCGGTTTTAGGCGGCTTTGTATTTGCATTGCCGCTGTTGTTGATAGTTTTACCAAGCATGATCCGGATCCTTTATCGCAATGAGAATTCACTGCAGGATGTCCGTCCGATTAATGGTAGGGGTGATGAAAAAACAAACGAACATTTGTGTTAAGTCGAAAGTCTTGAGATTTTTCTGACTTAAGATTCAAGACTTTCGACTTAAGACTACTGTCATACTAACTTTCTACAGAATTGCTTTTGATATTAGATAAAGTAAACCCTGATATTATTATGAAAAAGACATTTTTAACAATACTCTGCGGCAGCTTCGTTGCATTATCACTTCATGCGCAAACCTATGTGCTTGATAAATCAATTTCCCTGCCGGGTGACGGTGGCTATGATTACCTGTCGATAGATAATGTAAACCACCGCCTGTATGTATCACATAGTAAGACGGTAAACGTTATCGACCTGCAAACTGAGCAGCCCGTTGGCGTTATTGCCGACATGAAAGGTGTGCATGGCATAGCCATTGATAACAAAGCAAACCGTGGCTTCATCAGCGACGGTGGTGCGAATGCCGTGGTTGCATTTGATCTGAAAACACTAAAAACCATTGCCACCATCCCGGTTGATGCAAAGGGGCCTGATGCCATTATGTACGATCCCTTCTCTGACCGGGTTTTCAGCTTTAACGGCGAGAGTAATAACTCATCGGTAGTTGATCCTAATACGCTTAAGCAGGTTGGCACTGTTGATCTGGGCGGAGGCCCCGAATTTGCTGTAGCAGATGGAAAAGGGTTGATCTACAATAACCTTGAAGATAAAAGCAGCCTTAACATCATCGACAGCAAAACCTTAAAAGTTATAAAAAACTACCCCTTAGCGCCTTGTGGAGGCCCTACAGGTTTAGCGCTGGATAAGGTTAACCACCGCCTGTTTACCGTTTGCCGCGAAAACAAAGGCATGAGCATTGTGGATGCCAATAGCGGCAAAGTTATTGCAACCCTGCCCATTGGTGCCGGTGTTGATGCAGTAGCTTATGACCCTGAAACCAAACTGATCTTCTGCTCATGCGGTGATGGTACTACAACTATCATCAAACAACAATCGGCCAATGAATACAGTGTGGTGCAAACCCTTAAAACACCAATACGGGCCCGTACATTAACACTTGACACAAAAACCCATAAAATATACTTAAGCGTTGCCGAATTTGAACCCGGAACACGCAAAGCATTACCTAACACTTTTAAAGTTGTGGTATACAAACAGCAGTAGTATATTTTCTTTTCAGGATAATATTTTACTATAAATGAGAGTTTATAATGTATAATAATTTACATTTTTGTGAATTTAAATTTACAATAAAATTATATTTGAACTTCGTATTATTATCTTTACGCCTGGCACCCTAAAATTAACTAATGACAAAAAGAACTGATTTCGTTTATTCTCAAGAGTCTGAACCACATCGCATCCGAACAAAGAAGATCCTAAAACAATTTCCTCACTTAAGACAGCTGATAGGAAAAAATCCTATGACCATATTTGCTATCATAGGCCTGGTATCGTTCCAGGTGGGTTTGGCATGGTTGGTACGCGATCAGTCGTGGTGGATAATTTTTGGCGCAGCTTACCTTTTAGGGGCGTTTGCTGACCATGCTTTATTTGTAATGATCCACGAGTGTACGCACAAGCTATTGTTTAAAAACGCTAATGCAAATCGTTGGGCGGCTATGTTCTCAAACCTGCCGCAAATATTGCCAAGCGCAATCTCGTTTGAAAAATATAATATCAAGCACCACTCTTTCAAGGGCGTGCATGAGCTGGATTCCGATCTGCCCAACAAATGGGATGCCAAGCTTATCAGCAATTCATTTTTAGGGAAGGCATT
>JAQBOK010000278.1 GCA_028288085.1 Mucilaginibacter sp. | reverse complement strand
TGAGGTCATTAAAAGCAATATTGCTGTAGCCAGCCTTTTTTAATCCTTGTATATAGCCGGAATCAACATCCAATGCCTTGTAGGATGATAAATCTTCAGCTGATGGGAGTTTGATTTCCTCTTTATCCTTCCCTTCACTCTCGCCTGCTTTACGCAAACTTTTAATATATGTCCCGGTAATCCCTTGTGCTTTAAAGCTTATCAATTGGTTGTAACTAATTTTAGGATAGCCAACCTTATGTATCTCATTTACATATTCTCCATCAACGCCCAATGCTTTTGCCGATACCAATTCATTAGAGGTGATATCAGGATACCCATTCTGTTTCCAATACTTAATAAAAGGCTCATCCACCTTAAGCGCGGCCATAGATATCATTTCATTCTTTGTAATATGTCCGTAGCCATTATTTTTAAGCATCAGTACATAAGCTTTGGTGATATCAATAATAAAGAAAGCGAATTGATCCTGGTAATCTACATCGGTTACACCCTCGTTCCCAACATAATCAGCAAATTCTTTATTAGCAACAAACTTATAATGCCCGTACCCCTTGTCGCCGTCAAATTTTCCGTTAAATTTCATGGTACCTGCATCTCGTGTGATTGTAAAATCCCCCTTTTGATCCTTAGGAACCGAAGACAATTCACTAAGTTTAAAATTATCAGAGCTGCTGTTCCAGTCATGCTTTTCATCATCCCCCCTGAACTCTATGCGTACCTTTTCGCCTTTTATAGTGGCAAACCATAATCCTTCAGTTCTGTCGGTCGATCCCCAGTCACTTCGTGTTGATTTTGGTTTGGGATGCGTTTTAGCCTGTGCGCTTTTAACTGTTTGGCTAAAAGCCACTGTTTGATTAAGGGCGCAGGCCAGGCCGCCCATCAACGGCACCAGAATGAAGTATTTCCACATCGTATGGATGTTTGATTTTTTAGCGTTCATCATAACTATTCGTTTTTTTAAGAGTGATTGATTATAGTTGGTGGTTACGCTCAACGCTAAGTGTGGCGCTGATACTTTTAACAAACTCATTTGATAACTTGACTTCTCCACTGAGTTGTGGCCGAGCACAGCTTCGTCAGTTAAAAATTCCAGGTTATTTTCCAGTTCGCCACGATAAAGCCAGGCAAAAGGATTAAACCATTGAAAAACCAACACCAGTTCGGCAAGCAGGATATCGAAACTATGCCCCTGCTGTATGTGCACTTTTTCATGCATTAATATCTGGCTATAAGTGTCCCAATCATATTTTTCAGGGTTAATAAAAATATTATTCCCAAATGAGCAGGGTGCTTTGTCACCCTTTACTTCAATAATGCGAAATTTGCCATCTAATATGATAGGATTGGAGTAAGAACGGTATAACAGCACAATCACCTGCAATAACAAGTTCAAACCGAAAGCTGCCGCCCCGGCCCAATATAAAAAGAATGCCCATTTAATCGCAGTTGGAATAAACGAACTATCTTGCACCGTAACCGTTGCCTGTTGTTTTACAGGTTGTTGATGAACAACAACGGCTACTTTTACTGGTTCTGCTACTTTTATTTGAGGATACTCTATTGGCGTTACTACCGGTGGCAGTATTTGTGTTGGAATACTCCGCAGTGCCCATGCCTGGGGAATGGGGATCAAGGGCAGCAAGAACGACAGGCCCAAACAAATGAGCAGCACCAGGCGGTTTAACTTGTAAAAAGTTTCCTTCTGCAGAAATATCTTATAAAACAAAAGGCATACTGAAATAAGCAATGCTACGTGCAGGATATAGGGTATCATTTTTTTGTTGATTTAATGATTTCTATTATTTCGTTAAGTTCCGATTCAGACATTTTTTCTTGTTTGGCAAAGTAGGCCAGCATACTTGGATATGAATTATTGAAATATTGGCTCACAATATCCTTCATGGCATGCTTTTGGTAATCATCCCGGGCAATAACCGGATAATAACAAAATATATTACCAATTGCTTCATGCGCAAGAAAGCCCTTATCTTCCAGTATCTTCACCATTGTTGCAACGGAATTATAATGCGGCTTGGGATCCGGGAGTTCTGGAATGATCTCTTTGATAAAAGCCTTTTCAAGGTTCCAGAATACCTGCATTATTTGTTCTTCTCTTTTAGCCAACTTTTGCATGATGTAATCAATTATAAAACTAAAGTAATACTAATCAATTAGTACTACAACTAATTGATTAGTATTATATGTAACAAACTGATTACCAACAATAATTTTTTTATTGGCGATACATAACTTTTACTTTTCTATTACCTATAGAGATTTTAATGATAAGGCGTACGTAACATTCTGAACGTTAGCGATGTCAAATAATATATTTTTTAACATCGCAAGTATTTAATTTAAACTTAAAGAAAATTTAACATCTCATTTATCTTGCTAATTTTGCATCCCGATTAATATATAACTATAAAGTGGTTCGATCAATAACGCTCGCATTGAGAAATAACTGGAAGCAGACCTGGAATTCATCCTTGTTGCGCGCGCAACTATTAGTAGGCACTGTGTTGATGACCATTATTTCTTGTATGCTTCCCTCCTTTTTTAATCTTATTCAAAAAAGGGATGGCCCTGTATTAAATGATTGGGTGTTGGCTGCAATACCCCCTCATAACGTTTCGGTGGCTATATTCATGATAATATGGGGTATGGGAGCGTATGCGCTGTGGCGGGGTATAGAAAAGCCAACCATTTACATAAACTATTTATGGACTTTTATATTTGTCACCATCCTTCGCGTATTAACTATTAGCTTGTTTCCGCTCAATCCACCCGCCGGGCTAATTGTTTTAACCGATCCGCTTACCGGTGTTTTTTATGGGCGAAGCACTATCACCAAAGACCTGTTTTTTTCTGGCCATACTTCTATTCTGTTTCTTTCATTTCTTTGCCTGGAGAGAAGGGGTGATAAAATTCTGGCGCTTGTTGCTACCTTCATTGTAGCTTGTTTATTATTGATACAGCATGTTCATTATACTATTGACATTATTGCTGCTCCAATTATTATCTATCCTGTTTACAAACTAGTAAGGTATCTGCTTAATTAAAAGCAACCTTTTTACATTAGTCTTCGTCCCTATTGATAAAAAAGGCCCCCCACCTGGCGGCGGGGAGCCTGGCATGCCTTTATCAAGGGCATGCCAACCTAAACCTTATCACAACTAAATAACGCAAATCTTTGTTAAGTAGTTTTGTGTTTCTTCGTTTTTACTTTGAGATGATATAACATTTTCGGATCACTTTAAAAATACTATAACTTGGTTATAAAACATAAATGCTTTAGATCTTGAGTTATATTTATAAATAGCAAAACATCAATATGGAAGTACAAGAAATAGAGCGTTTAATAAAGATAAGCAAGGAAAGGCCCCTGCTTCCGGAAACTTATGTGCCCTGGCATCTTGAGCCCGGGTCCAACGATATATTTTTGCCCGAAATTCTCACATCGCTACATGGGCTTGAAATTTACGACACCCTTTCCCCGGCTCAAAAACTTGAATTGGGCCGTCATGAGTTAGTCCAGGTTATTGCCTCCTATGCGTGGGGCGAATGTTTGTTCTGCCTTTTTATGACCCGGCACATTCTTACTTTGCCGCTCGACGATGTAGAACACCGCTTCCTTTTAAGAGAGCTGATAGAAGAATTCAGACATCAGGAAATGTTTGGCCAGGCTATTAATAAATTAGGCGGCAAGCCCATCAGGCAATCAGGATTACATAAATTTCTGGGACAGTTCAGCAACAAATATTTACCTGCCGATTATTTATTCATGGGCAGCGTATCGGTTGAATTGGTAACTGACATATACGGCAATTATGCCCGCAAAGCGCCCAATATATATCCTGTTCTAAAAAAGATGTTCGATCTGCATAATATCGAAGAAGCACGGCACATACTTTTCACCAAAAACCTTTTAAAAACCTATGCAGCCAAAGCGGGCTATATCAAACGCACGTTATATAGCTATGTGATCCTTTTCAATATTTTATTTGTGCGCACCATGTACGTAAAAAAAGAAATATTTGAACGTATTGGCCTCAAAAATCCCGATAAGGTATATAAGCTGGCCGCTAAAAACTTCAAAAAGAAATTCAGCGAAACCTGCCTCAAGGACATTATCGGGTTTGTGGACGAGTGGAAGGGCTTTAACCGTTCTACCCGCTGGGCATGGCGGTGGATCTTGGATGCTAAGGTTTAATTGACAGTTTATTCTGCTGCGTCTTCCCCTTTTTCGCCCAATTCTACAATATCGCCCTTTTTAAACAGGATAGCCTGCAACGTTTCCCGCCAAACGGGTTTCTGACGCAGCAAAAACTCAAGATCCATCCCAAAATGTTTA
>JAQBOK010000256.1 GCA_028288085.1 Mucilaginibacter sp. | reverse complement strand
TTGCCGATGTGCTTTATGGCAGTTGTAATCCATCTGCAAAGTTGCCCATTACCTTTCCGCGTACCGAGGGGCAAATTCCTATTTATTATAACCATTACAATACCGGTCGGCCGGCTAAAACAGATAGCGATGTAAATTATACTTCGGCTTATATTGATTTGCTTAATAGTCCCAAATTTGCTTTTGGGCATGGCTTAAGCTATAGCACTTTTAAGTATGATAATCTTAAATTAAGCAAAAAGGAAATGTTAAAGAGCGGGGCTATCACCGTTTCTTTCGATCTGCAAAACACGGGTAAATATGCTGGCGAAGAAGTAGCGCAGCTTTATTTACGCGATGTGGTAGCGCAGCCAGTGAGGCCTGTAAAGGAGTTGAAGGATTTTAAAAAACAAATGCTGCAGCCCGGCGAAAAAAAGACGATAACTTTCACTATAAATAAAGATAAGCTTGCTTTTTATAATGACCAATTGCAACGCATTACACAACCTGGCGAGTTCAGACTGATGATAGGCAGCGCATCTGACGATATAAGGCTGCAGGATAGTTTTGAGCTTACTGATTAATTTTTACCAACCCGCTATGAAAATACTAACCCACAAAAACTACGACGAAATGTGCCGCGCCGCTGCGGACATTATTATAAACCAGGTAAAGTTAAAGGCCGATTCGTTGTTTTGCCTTACATCGGGCGATACGCCTGCAGGCATTTATAAACTGCTGGTTCAGGATGCGCAGCAAGGCAAGGTTGATTTTAGTAGCTGCTATTTTGTTGGGTTGGATGAGTGGGTAGGCATGGATAAAAATGATGAGGGCAGCTGCACGAATTTTCTTTATGAAACCTTTTTTACCCCGGCACAAATAGATCCGTCACGGATGATGGTTTTTGATGCTAAAGCTGCTGATCTTGATGCATCATGCACTGCTATGGATGAGTTTATAAAAGAAAGAGGCCCCCTCGCAATTATGCTGGTAGGTGTAGGCATGAACGGACATATCGGCCTTAACGAGCCCGGTGCCGACTTTAATTCATATGCCCACCATTCGCCATTGGCGGCAATAACTATTGAAGTTGGCCAGAAATATTTTAAACAGCAAACCAAATTAACAGAAGGGATAACGCTTGGCCTTAAGCACCTGCAGGAAGCCGGAATCCCTATGCTGCTTGCATCAGGCATAAAAAAAGCTGGCATTGTAGCCAAAGCCTTACAGGGCGAAATAACCAGCCAGGTACCTGCATCCATATTCCAAACGCTGCCATCAGCGTATGTTATGCTTGATGAAGATGCGGCATCGGGGTTGGTTGGATAGTTCATTGGTTCAATAGTTCACTGGTTCATTAGTGTTTGGAGGAATCAAAATATGATAAACTAAGCCTTTGTCATCCTGAACGCAGTGAAGGATCTTATCCAATTGATAGGTAGTCGCCATACTTGTCCTGTGTTCCTATCCCGCGCAGAAGATCCTTCACTGCGTTACCCATGACAAATCAATATCTTCCAAAAATTTGCAGTTGGTTATTGCATTTAGCGAATTATTAGCCAACTTTTATCCTAAAATCCTTACATCCTGCAAATCTTAGTCCGAAATACCATAGAATTGTAACAATCTGAATTTTCCTCAACAATTATAGCGGATCCATGTTTAATTTTAATCTTTATAAAGCCGACATCCAAACTAAGATAAAATGAAAACAGAAGAACTGATCAATACGGCCACCGCCCTGATGGCTGGCGACAAAGGTTTGCTGGCCATGGACGAGAGCACAACAACCTGCAACAAGCGTTTTGAAGAAGCAGGAATCCCCCCAACGGTTGAATACCGGCGCGCCTATCGGGAGCTTATTGTAACTACTCCTGATCTGGGAAATTGCCTGAGCGGCGCTATCCTGTATGATGAAACCATTTACCAGTCGACGCAAAAAGGTGTTTTATTTATTGATATTTTAAAAAAGGCAGGTATTATTCCTGGCATTAAGGTTGATGAAGGCACTGTTAACCTGGCTAATTTCCCAGGCGAAAAAATAACCGAAGGGCTTGATGGCCTAAGGCAACGCCTTGAAAAATATTACGACCTCGGCGCGCGCTTTGCCAAGTGGCGTGCAGTAATAACTATTAGTGAAGACACACCCACCAAAGGAGGTATAGAAGCCAACATGCACGAGCTTGCCCGCTACGCTGCTCTTTGCCAGGAAAATGGCATAGTACCCATTGTTGAACCCGAAGTGCTAATGGATGGCGATCATAGTATTAAAAGGTGCCAAAAGGTTACTGAAAAAGTGTTGAAATCGCTTTTTAAGCAATTGGAAAAGCAACGGGTTGATCTGCGGGGCATAATCCTGAAACCGAATATGGTGTTGCCAGGTTTAAAAAGTAAAAAACAGGCAAGTGTTGATAAAGTAGCAAAAGCCACTGTAGACACATTACTAAAATGTGTGCCCCCGACAGTACCCGGAATTGCCTTTTTATCAGGAGGTCAATCGCCTGAGCTGGCTACTGCGCATTTAAATGCCATGCATATAAAATACAAAGGTAAGCTTCCATGGGCGCTAACCTTCTCATTTGCCAGGGCGATACAGCAGCCTGCCATGGACCTGTGGAAAGGATCGGATAAAAATGTAAAGGCTGCGCA
>JAQBOK010000165.1 GCA_028288085.1 Mucilaginibacter sp. | reverse complement strand
CCTTTAAAGCAGTAAGAAGAATGGGCACCGTTTCTATCATGGGTGTATACGGTTCCACTTATGATAATTTTCCGCTGCACCGGGTGTTTGATAAAGGCATTACGCTCAAAATGGGCCAGGCACCGGTCTTAAATTATATCGATCACCTGATTGAGCTCGTCACTACCGAAAAAGTCGTACTGAACGATATCATTAGCCACACGCTGCCCTTAAGCGAGGTTACGCATGGCTATGAGATCTTTGATAAAAAAGAAGAAGACTGCGTGAAAGTAGTATTGAAACCCTGGGAACAGCAGAAGCCCACTGAAAATACAGAACCCATTAAAATAGAAAACTAAAAATAAACTACCCTATGGAAAACCAACAAAAAACCGCCTTGATCACCGGAGCGACCAGTGGTATAGGCAAAGAACTAGCGAAATTGTTCGCACGGGATCAATATAACCTGATCATCGTTGCACGTGATCAGCACGAACTGGATAGCACCGCAGAGGAATTACGGCAATCCGGCGTGGAAGTCACTACCATATCTAAAGACCTTTCGCAGATGGATGAAGCCAAAACGCTTTGTCAAATGGTTCAAACACCAATCGACGCCCTCGTTAACGATGCCGGGCAAGGCGTTTACGGATTGTTTAAAGACAATGACCTTGAGCGGGAGCTGGATATCATTCACCTTAATATTTGTGCTACTGTTATTCTCACTAAGCACTTTGTCAAACAAATGGCTGCGCGGGGCGAAGGTAAAATCCTAAACTTAGGCTCAGTGGCCGGTAAAGTTCCCGGCCCCTGGCAGGCAGTTTATCATGCGACTAAATCCTTTGTCCTTTCATTCACTACCGCTATACGCGAAGAAATGAAGGACTCTGGCATCACCTTTACCGCGCTGATGCCCGGTATCACCGATACTGACTTCTTTAATAAAGCTGGCATGAATGATAGCAAAGCATTGCAGGAGGAATCTGTTAAAGCCGATCCTGCTGGCGTAGCCAAAGACGGTTACGAAGCCTTAATGGCAGGTGATGACCGTGTGATCTCGGGATTTAAAAACAAAATGCAGGTTAATATGAGCAACCTGATGCCGGACAGCGCCGTTGCGCATAATATGTATGAGCAGCAAAAGCCGGTGGAGCAGGAACAGCAGCAGCAGGACCAACAAAAAGATTCATCTCAATAAATACGAACCACCTATGAAAAAGACCATCGTATTTATCCACGGCATGTTCCAGAATCCAAAAAGCTGGGATAAATGGACCGCTTATTTTAACGGGAAAGGTTATGAATGTCTTGCTCCAGCCTGGCCTATGCATGAAGGCAAACCCGCCGATTTGCGCAACGACCCGCCGGCCGGCCTTGGTGACCTGACGCTGCAAACTATTGTCGATGAAATGGAACAGGTCGTAACTGCATTGCCGGAAAAACCCATTTTGATCGGCCATTCCGTCGGCGGCTTAATTGTTCAATTACTCATCCAAAAGGGTTTAGCCGAAATGGGCATACCCATCGATTCGGTAGCGCCAAACGCTATGCTCGCATTAGACTGGGGCTTTATGAAAAACAGTGCACTGATCGCTAATCCTTTCAAGGGCAATGAACCATTCTACACCGATCTCGAAAGTTTCCACGGCTCTTTTTGTAACACCATGAGTATGGAAGAAACCGAAGCGGCTTTTAACGAAACCGCAACCCACGACAGCCGGAATGTTTTACGGGATTGCCTGGGCGAAGCCGGTCAGATCGATACGGAGCTGCCGCATGCCCCCCTGCTTTTTATTGGCGGTGAGGAAGACCGGATCATTCCTTACGAACTTAACCGGAGAAATGCAGAAGCTTATACCGACGAAGTAAGCATCGTGGATTTCAAGGCTTTCCGGAACCGCGGTCACTGGATCTGCGGACAGCAAGGCTGGGAAGAAGTGGCGGCCTATATCAGCGACTGGCTACAGGCGCATGAAGAGCACCGGTACGAAACCAATTTATCAGCAAATTAACCAAAAAAAGATTAACACATCAACCCATGAACGACGAAAATAAAATGAGCCGGCGGCAGGTAGTCGCCGGTTTAGGCGCCGCCCTGGCGACAGTTACTATCGCACCGGCCCTGGCTGCCACGGGAAACAAAAATACCCCAGCGGATACCACCGCCAAGATCAGCGATCCCACCAAGATACATCCCAAACCACCCTTTAAAAGCCAGCCGCAACCCTGGCCCGGCCTGCAGAGCAAAATGGACCCGGTACCCGACTGCGGCGAAACCAGTTATAAAGGTTCGGGTCGGCTCATGGGCCGAAAAGCCTTGATCACTGGCGGCGACTCCGGTATGGGACGCGCCGCGGCTATCGCCTACGCTCGCGAGGGCGCCGACGTAGCAATCAATTATTATCCAAGCGAAGATGCTGATGCGCAGGAAGTAATTGCGCTGATCAAAAAGGAAGGTCGCAAAGCGATTGCCATACCCGGTGACCTCCGCAGCGAGGAGTTCTGCAAACAATTGGTGCAAAAAGCCATCGGTGGCCTTGGCGGGCTCGATATCATTGTCAATAATGCCGGCCGGCAGCAGTCCATCAATTCTATTGTTGACGTTACAACTGAAGAATTCGATTCCACCATGAAAACGAATATTTACGCGCCCTTTTGGATCATCCGCGAAGCGCTGCCGCATTTGCCACCGGGCTCGGCGATCATCGGCACTACCTCCGAGCAGGCCTATGACCCTTCACCGGACCTGTACGCTTACGCGCAAACCAAAGCCGCGACGATGAATTATGTCAAGTCGCTGGCTAAACAGCTTGGCCCGAAAGGCATCCGCGTGAACGGCGTTGCACCCGGCCCCGTCTGGACCGCCCTGCAGATCAGCGGCGGCGCACAGCCGGAAAAACAACAGATGTTCGGCAGCTGGACCATGCTCGGCAGACCGGGGCAACCAGCAGAATTAGCGTCGATCTATGTACAGTTGGCTGCTGCCGATGCCAGTTTTGCAAGCGGGCAGGTCTATGGCTCGTCAGGCGGTGTTGGACAACCTTAATCTGGAAGATCATGAAAAAAGCAATCATTTTTATTTTATTGGGCCTGGGCGGTTATACCGCCGGGGCCCAAATCCCGCAACCCGATCCGGATACCACCGCCGTGCACTTCCTGATCGTAGCCAGTATCAAGAATTTGCAGGAAGTAAGCGCGGGTCGGTTGGCAGCCCAAAAGGCCATACGCCCGGATGTCAAATCCTTTGGCCAGATGATGGTTAAAGATCATGGTGATGCCGAACAAAAGCTTTTGCAATTGGCTAAGAGCAGAGGTTATAACCTACAGCCGGCCGCTATCGGTGACATTCAGCCCGATCTGAACCTGAAAAAGGCCGGGCCTGATTTCGACAGGCTCTACGTCCATGCCATGGTGGCAGGCCATAATAACACCGTACAAGCTTTCGAGGCTTATACAATAAACGGCAAAGATCCGGCGGTCAAAGCCTTTGCGCAACAAATGCTGCCGACCCTAAAAGCCCACCTCGCCGAGATAAAAGCCATCGATGAAAAAATAAAGGATCAGGTCGCGAAATGAAAGTCCTTTAATATTATAAAACCCGCTGACTTTGATTTTGTTATCATTAAATCATTTTACCTTAAATAAAATAATCTATGGCAACTAAAGGCGCAAAGGTGGAAAGGCATTCGGTGTCCGAACAACCACATGAATTGAAATATGAAGCAAAAAAGGAAGGCACTTCACCTAAAAAAGTAGAAGCCGCTAAAAATTCAACCGGCTCCAACCAGCGCAGCGCGGTGGAGAAAAAATTAAACAAATAGTCAAAGCCCCGCAAGGGGCTTTGCTTTCACATAAAATCGTAATGAAAATCACCAAATACATCCATTCCTGCCGGCTCTTTGAGAAGGATGGATTTAAACTATTGTTTGATCCCGGCAAGTTCACCTTTGCTGAAGAACTGGTAACGCCGGAAATGTTCAGTGATATCGATGCCCTGGTCATTACGCATAACCACTCCGACCACCTCGATGTCGAAAACCTGAAGAAGATCATTGACCTGAGCCAGGCCATCATTTATACGAATGCGGAGGTTAGCAAAGAATTAGCGGAAGCAGGCCTGGAATGCCTCCTGGTCGAAGAAGGCCAAATGTCCGTTGGTACCTTTGAACTAAATGTCATCAATGTTACCCACGAACCCTTACTCGATACACCCACACCAGATATGCAGGCCTATGTGATCGATAACCTCGTGCTGAACTCTGTCGACTCGTCCGAAGACAAACTCTCGCAATTTAAAAATATACCCTTGCTGATCCTCCCTATCATGGCACCCTTTACCACCGAGTTTAAAGTGGCGGAATTCGCGGATAACATTCAGCCTAAAGAGATATTGCCGGTTCATGACGGTTATGCCAAGCCCTTCTTTTTAAAGCAGCGCCATGAGAATTACAGTAAGCATTTTGAAAAGAACGGGATCAAATTTTACAGCGCCTGCGAACCAGGTGATGCAATAGTTATCGATACTTAATAACCTACAACAATGAGTTTAGAAACTTACGCCAAAAAGAGAGATTTTAAAAAGACTGCCGAACCCAAAGCCGGAAAAAGTAAGAATAAGGATCATTTAATCTTTGTTGTGCAAAAGCACGATGCCTCCCGGCTGCATTATGATTTCCGGCTGGAAATGGAAGGCGTACTGAAAAGCTGGGCGGTGCCGAAAGGCCCCTCACTCGATCCCAAGATCAAACACCTTGCTATGATGGTAGAGGACCATCCTTTTGATTATCTCAATTTTGAGGGTATTATTCCCAAAGGTGAATACGGCGGTGGCACGGTCATCGTCTGGGACGAAGGTACTTATGAGCCCATTGAAGAAATCAAAGGAAAAAAGGCACAAGAAAAGCATCTCCTGAAACAACTGGCAGCAGGCTCATTAAAAATAAAATTACACGGCGAAAAACTCAAAGGTGAATTTGCCCTGGTCAAAACGCATGGCATGGGCGAGAACGGCTGGCTGATGATCAAGCATAAAGATGAGTTCGCTACGGACAAGGACATCACTAAGCAGGATCAATCAGTGCTCTCCGGAAAAACCATCGAAACGATGGGGAAAACGAGTGAAAAGGTTTGGCAGCATGGACATGAGGAGGATGTAGTACCCGACCAGGAGCTGGCTGAAGAAGTGGATGCCAATGAACCGGAAATTGAAAAGGCCGATATAGCCAAAATCCTCAAATCTGCACCCAAATCCAAAGTGCCGGCGAACATCAAACCCATGAAGGCCACCTTAGTAGACGAGCCTTTTGATGAACCCGGTTGGCTTTTCGAGGTGAAATGGGACGGCTACCGAGCCATTGCCAATCTCAGCAAAAAGAAAGGGGTGCAACTCATTTCCCGAAACAACCTGCCATTCGAAAAATACTATCCTATTAATGACGCGCTGAAAAAATGGGACATGGATGCGGTTATAGATGGCGAACTACTGGTACTTAATGATAAGGGAATCTCAGATTTCGGTGCGATGCAGAACTGGCGCAGTGAAGCCGACGGCAATCTCGTGTTTTATATCTTCGATATCCTCTGGTATGAAGGCAAAAACCTGATGGGCCTGCCCCTCAGCGAACGCCAAGCCATCCTGCAACGCATACTCCCGACGGAAAACGAACACATCCGGCAAAGCAAAGTCTTCGACGCGAGCGGCATTGAATTCTTTCAGGCGGCCGAACGGATGGGCCTGGAAGGTATCATTGCCAAAAAAGCCGACAGTGTCTACACCTCCGATCTCAGGAGCAAAGAATGGCTGAAGATCAAAGTTCAAAAACGGCAGGAAGTGGTTATTGCCGGATTTACGAAAAATGAGGGTACGGGTAAATCTTTCAGCGCGCTTGTACTAGGCGTTTATGATTCAAAGGGCAAATTGCAATTCGCCGGTAAGGTCGGCACCGGTTTTTCCGATAAACTGCAAAAAGAAATGATGGCGCAATTTAAGCCGCTCATTACTGATAAAAGCCCTTTCAATTACGAAGTGGATGTAGACAAACCGAGCCGCTTCCGTCCAAAAAGAATGGGCGCTAAACCCACCTGGTTGAAACCGGAACTGGTTTGCGAAGTACAATTCGCCGAAGTCACCGGCGATGGGGTGTTTCGCCAGGCTTCCTTTAAGGGCATGCGCAGTGATAAGAAAGCCACAGATGTGGTTTTGGAAACACCCATCGATACTGAAGAAACAATAACTAAAGTTGACAACGAAACAAAACCAACGCAAAAAGAGACGGTTAAAATTAAAAAAGCGGACCTAAAACTCGAGCCGATCAGGAATACGGAAAGAAAGACTTTATTAAATCCGACTGAGGACACCCAGGTCAAAACGGTGTGCGGACATTCGCTCAAATTTAATCATGTGACTAAATTGTACTGGCCTGAAGATAAAATCACTAAAGGGGAAATGCTGAACTATTACTATAAGGTTGGTGTGTATATGATGCCTTACTTAAAGGACCGCCCCATGTCGCTCAACCGTTTTCCAGGCGGCATTCACGGGCAAAGTTTTTACCAGAAGAACGTCACCGATAAAGCGCCCGATTGGGCCAGGACATTCGACCATGTCACCGATGAAGGAAAAGTGACTAAGTATTTAGTGGGTACCGACGAGGCCAGTCTGCTCTGGATGAATTCCCTGGGCTGTATCGAGATCAATCCCTGGTTCAGCCGGGCCGAATCACCCGATAATCCCGACTACTGCGTAATTGACCTCGACCCGGACAAACATACTTATGACCAGGTGGTGGAAGCCGCCCGTATCACCAAAGACATCCTGGACGCCATTGGTGTACCATCCTATCCCAAAACATCCGGCTCGACCGGTATGCATATCTACATCCCATTGGAAGCGAAATATACTTACCAGCAATCGCAGCTTTTCGCCAATATTATTGTGAAATTGGTGCACAAGCAAATCCCGGATTACACCAGCCTGGAACGCAGCATTGCGTCCCGCAAAGGCAAAATGTACCTGGACTTTTTACAGAACCGTCCCGGCGCTACCATTGCCGGACCCTATTCCCTGCGGCCTAAACCAGGGGCCACGGTATCCATGCCGCTGAGTTGGGAGGAAGTAAAACCCGGATTGACCATCCAGCATTTTAACATTCACAATGCGATGGACCGGCTGAAAGAGACCGGAGACCTTTTCGAGGGCGTTCTGGGTGCGGGAATCGACCTGGAGTCCACCCTGAAGAAAACGCAAAGCATATTTGGCTAATGCGGCGCCATAATCCTAATTTAGAAACCAAAATGCAGCTGACCAACGACGAAAACTTAATCAATACCGTATTGCATGCCCCAATAGGCGTCTGTATTCTGGACGCCAAAACGCTTGTTGGAGAGATCGTCAACGAAAAATTCCTGGAGGTTGCGGGTAAATCCAGGGAAGCCATCCTGGGCAGGTTTTATTGGGATGCTTTTGCTGAGGCCCGGCCCTATTATGAGTCCGCCTTAACACAAGTCGTTGAAACCGGCGAACCCTATTATGCCAATGAAGTAGAACTCATGCTGATCAGGCATGGGAAAGAAGAATGGATCTTCGTCACCTTCGTTTATGCCCCCATTAAAGATAAAACCGGAAAAGTCACCAAGGTATCGGTTTGGGTGCTGGAGAATACCCGGCAGGTGGCTGCGCGCCAAAAGGTGGAGATCGAGCGGGCAGTGTCCCAACAGGCGCGAGATCGGCTGACCCGTTTCTTTATGCAGGCTCCCGCAGGCATCTGCATACTGGATGGTCCGGAATTAGTCTTTGAACTGATCAATCCTTTGTACCAGCAGCTGTTTCCCGGTAGGGAACTGCTGGGCAAGCCCTTGCTGGAAGCAGTACCCGAAGTCAAAGGCGCGCCGATCTGGGAGGTGCTGCAAGGCGTGCTCGCGACCGGGAAGACCTTTGAAGGCAGCGAAATGATCATCCCTTTAGCCCGAACGGATAATGGTCCGGTTGAGGATCGCTATTTTAATTTTATTTACCAGGCGCGGTTAAACGAGGCCGGCCGGGTAGATGGTATCCTGGTGTTTGTCTTTGAAGTCACCGAAATTGTCAACATCAAACGAACTCTGGAAGCCAGCGAAATACGGCATCATTTCTTGCTGAATACCATGCCGCAGCAGGTTTGGACCGCCAAACCCAACGGCGAACTCGATTATGTCAATCAGGTGGTCTGCGCGGATTTCGGTTATGAAGCCACAGAGATTATTGGCCGGAGCTGGCAGGAATTTATCCATCCGGACGATCTCCCGCTTTGCTTGGCCAGATGGGCCGAAGCATTGGCCAGCGGAAAAGAATACATGATCGAATTTCGTTTGAAGTTCCATGACGGGAAATATTACTGGCACCTCGCCCGGGCGCTGCCCTTCATCGAAGAAGGACTGATCAAATCCTGGTTCGGCACCAATACCAATATTGATACGCGTAAAGAAAATGAATACAAGAAAGATGAGTTCCTGTCTATCGCCAGTCATGAGTTGAAAACCCCCTTAACCAGCATTAAAGCTTACAACCAGATCATGAAAAGGCTGGATATCCCTGAAAGTGTCAGACCTTACCTTAACAAATCAGCGGGTCATATTGCCAGGCTGGAGGGCCTGATCGCCGACCTGCTGGACGTGACCAAGATCAACGCCGGAAAGGTCAGCTATACCATGGAGCCCTTTGATTTTGCACAACTGCTGGAGGATAGTATTGAAAGCCTCAAACATACCGCGCCCAAACATCAACTCTTGCTAACCGCCAACCCGGCTGTAATTTACCACGGGGACCGCAACCGGCTGGAACAGGTCATCAACAACTTTATCACCAATGCGGTCAAATATTCACCCGGCGCGGCGCAAATATTGATCAATAGCGTTGTTGACCAAGACAACATTATTGTTTCGGTACAGGACTTTGGCATCGGGATCGCCAAGGATAATCTGAATAAATTATTTGACCGCTATTACCGGGTGGATAACACCGCAATGCGTTTCGAAGGCTTAGGGCTTGGGCTCTATATATCAGCCGAGATTTTAAGGCGCCATGGCGGTAGCTTTTGGATCGAAAGTGAGCCGGGCGCCGGTTCGACCTTTTATTTTCGCTTGCCGGTTAACCGGGATAAAACTCATGAAGTCACGCGGACAGCAACTTATTACCGCGACCGGCATATCACCATCAATTATCAGAAAACCCATAACCGGCTGGACGTAGACTGGACCGGTTTTCACGATGTGGAATCAGTTAAAAAGGGCTGTATGCTGATGTGGGATTATCTCGAGAAGAATAACAGCGACCGCGTGGTCAATGATAATACCCATGTATTGGGTAATTGGTCGGAAGCTGTCGAATGGGTTGGAAATACGTGGTTCCCGATGATGGAAAAAGCCGGCCTGAAATATTTCGCCCATGTTTTTTCCCCGAGCACCTTCAGCCAGTTGTCAGCGAAAAAAAGCATCGATATTATGGCTGGTATTATCACCACCCAATATTTTACGGATATCGGGCTGGCGGAAAAATGGATCAATGAGCAGAAGTTGAAATAGCATGCCAGGCTTTACCAAGATGTTTTGTAATTTTTCCGCCTTTCAGGATTTTAAAAACGTAATTCGTTATTTTTATTGCATCAACTGTTTTACCTATCCGCATGCATCGCAACTTTAACCGTAATCTACAGACCGGCTATGGCATTTCTATCCTGATGCTGGTGGTAATGGGCTTTATTTCTTACCAGACGGTCTACCGGCTGCTGGAGAGTAACCAGGCTGTAGTACACAGTAACCTTCTAACATTTTTAAATAATGGTTTTGATCTTACTATTAGCAAACGATGAATAGTTAATATCATTGGAGATGCTCCTTATGAGCAGCATTGGGATAAAGTCAGTTTAACTTTGGAATGAAAGCCAATTAAGTTATCTGATTCAAATATTTTATATGAATCTTTTACTAGACAGTTATCACTGTATTACAAACAAGACATTTGTTTTTGGCCGTCGCAAAACAAAAAGAGTTGAATTTTTATTATTGTAAATATTAAACTAAGTTCATCATGAAAAAATTAATATTAATAATCGTTTTACTTTCTGGCGTGATGGCTTTCAAAGCAAGCGCACAGATACAACAAGGTAACGTGCTGGTCGGCGGCAACTTTGCCAACATGAATCTCGGGTTAAATAATCCACATGTATTCAGCTTGGATATTACGCCGAAAGCAGCTTGGTTCATAAAAGATAATATTGCACTGGGCGGCTATGTTAACCTGGGTATTGCGACAGCAAAAGGCTCAAACACTACTACCAGCTATGGGGTAGGTGCCCTGGGGCGTTATTACACCGGTCAGGATGTCGAGGTCTTGCGCCATGGCCGTTTCTTTGGGGAAGCTACAATCGGCGTCGGAGGCGTAAACGTCAGCGATGGCGGCGGTAACACCAATGGCCTTAATTTTAGTGTCGGTCCTGGTTTTGCTTATTTTATTACGCCCAGTATTGGGCTGGAAACCTTGCTGAAATATAACGGATTAGGTGGCTTTGGCGATCAGGGCTTTCAAAGCAGTTTGAACCTTTCTTTTGGGTTCCAGATTTACCTGCCTGGAAAAAGTACGGCCAAAAAAGTAAAAAGCGATATGAAATGATAATTACATCATAAATAGTAATTGTTGTAAGCTGTCTTTCTACACAGAAAGAGGGCTTACAATAATTCAACTGCCGGATAATTACTAATATTAACTACCGTCTGCCGTGTCGCTTAGTTAACCGTTTAGAATAACCTACATAGTTGTAGTTACTTACAACAGTTATTTAACTCAAGTTGCTTAAATTTTTCTTCAAGGGCAATCTTTTAAACCAGAAAATCCGTATAAATGCTATAATATCGTCATCATAGCTCTTTGGTACAATTTTGGTTTCGAGGAGTATATTGTAACTGTTAAAGATTTATTTATGTCGAAACTATTATACGTATTTTCTATTATTTTCATTGCTGGTTGGTTATATGGTATTGTTGTATTACAAACAAGGAATGACGTTATTTTAAGCGCAGGTTTAATCGCTTTGCTTTTCGCCATTATGAGAGAAGTAGTGCCGATATGGAATAACCTTATCAGCGAGTTGCTTAACAGGTAGGAGTTGTGTTACAAATAACCTGCTCCCAAACAGTCATTATTTAACTTTTCTTTTCCACTATTTCGCCGAAGTACATCGTTGAATTGTCGACACAAAGCGAAGATGTCGTTACTGAACCAATTTTCAGGCTTGTAACAGCAAATATTTAATTTGCGTTCTTGGCATTTAATAGCAAGCAAAGCTTCAAGGCTTTTCCAAATACATTTATCTACAGATTTTTTACAGAATTTCTTAATATTATTGGATTGCTAAATTACCCCGTTGATGTCTATTTCTTCTTCTCAAACCGTTAACTTGATTATTGTTGACGACAGGTCCGAGAACCTACGACTTCTGGAAATGGCCTTAGAGCGGGAAGGGTTGAAAATCTTTACAACAACATGCCCTCAGAATGTTCATCAGCTATGCATCGATCATAACATTTCTATCGCGCTTATTGATGTTCGAATGCCCGGCATGGATGGCTTTGAATTGCTGGATATAATAAAGAGAGACCCGCTGACAATGCACATCCTCGTGATATTAATAACTGGCTATTCTACCGATCCTGAACAAGTTGTTATTGGACTAAAAAAGGGCGCTGTTGACTATTTATTTAAGCCGCTTGATCTTTATATTACTAATGCAAAAGTTGATTCACTTATTACGTTAGTCAATTATCAAAACGAGATACAAAAGAAAAACATTGAATTAGAAAATTATCAGGTCGAGTTGATTAAAGCGATTGATCATGCCGAAAAGGGCCGCATCATAAAAGAGAATTTCTTAGCTAACATGAGCCATGAAATAAGGACACCTTTAAATTCTCTTACCGGTTTAACCTACCTGTTGCAAGATACGCCTCTAAACAAGGAACAACTTGAAATTATTAGGTTAATGGGCCATTCTGCTAAAGCTTTGCTTGGAATAGTAGATGATATTCTTGACAGCTCAAAACTGGATGCAGGAAAGATAAAAATCGTAAGAGCAAAAACTAATATAAGCAATTTAGTGGAAACTATCTGCGATCTGACGAGACCGATGGCACATGAAAAAGGCTTAGAGATCAATTGTAAAATTGATGTGGATGTTCCATTTATGATTATGGCAGATGCCTTACGGCTAAACCAGATCTTAATGAACTTGATAAATAACTCGATAAAATTCACTGCCAAAGGCACTATAAATGTTTCGTTAAGGCTACTGGAAAAAACAGAAGAACTTGCTCTTTTGGAATTTACCGTGGAGGATACCGGGATAGGTATACCACCCAAGGCGATCAAAAAAATATTCAACCGATTTGAACAGGTGGATGACAATACCTGGCAAAAATTTGGTGGTACCGGCCTAGGCTTATCAATCGTAAAAAGCCTCATAGAATTGAAAGGTGGAACTTTAGCTGTTGCCAGTAAAGTTAATGAAGGCACCAGTTTCAGTTTTCAAAATTGGTTTGCTTTAGCTAACGATTCTAATCCAATAGATAGGCATCCGGGTACTCCTCAATCAATCGCTAAATTAGAAGATATTTCCATTTTGTTAGCTGAAGATAATATGATCAACCAGTTCCTTGTTGTACAAATGCTTAATAAATGGAATATCCGCGTAGACGTCGCTTCAGACGGAGCCGAAGCTATAAAAAAATTAGGTGAGAACAATTACGACCTGATATTAATGGATACCCATATGCCAGTTATGGATGGGCTTGAAGCGACTAGGCAAATAAGACAGAACATGTCTGAAGATAAAAAAAACATCCCGATAATTTCTTTCTCCGCATCAGTCATTGAAAAAGAGAAAAATGAGGCGATGGAGGCTGGCGTATCGGATTTTATTGGTAAGCCGTTCGACCCACTGTTACTGCACTCAAAAATAAGCGCACTAATCGTTGAAAAAAAATATCATGATGACAACCGAAAGTGAATCTGACTTCCAGAGATGTCACACCTGAACTTATTCTTTCCAAAATCCTTCAAACATTAAACGGATGTTCGGGAAGTATTTGGTCAGTATCATCCAGCCTATATGAAATATCCAAACAAGTAATCCGATAATGCCGGCCAGGATCAGCGCCATTATAAAACCAGCTTTGAATGACATTTCCATCATGCCACAGCCGGATAAAGACAAGCAGGCAGAAAACCCGATCATGAATAAAGTATATTTTTTCATAAGATGATAATTTGCTTATCAACAGTTTTCTTTAGAAATTGTTGAGTATCTATCTACCAATTTTTCAATACTCTTCTTCAAACTTTTCCTTTTTTTGGTCGCGGAAATGGCGGCATTTTAGGTAATATCCCGTTAAGTCTAATTGGACATAAAATTTTTAATACTTCGCTATTAATTTCTTATCAATAAATATATTAATAATATCATCCCTGATAATTAACTCTATGGTATAACCGTTTTAATCGAGTATATGAATTCAGGATGGGACATTGTCGCTCCAAGTCAAATTATTGTTTTTTATTCCTTTTTGCTCATGTGGCTGTGGCTAAACATACAAATGATCGAAAAGCCCGGCCAGCCTAAGGTAGCTGGCCATCCGACCGTCGGAAGAGGGTGAAGACCAAATCGATCGCGAGCGCCGCTGCCCCCTAAGGAAGGGGTTTATCATGACCATCGATCGCTATCGCAGGTTTTTGGCTGATTAATGAATCGGAATTATGGCTAAATGAGCATTCTGGTGTAGAGAAACCTGCAAATCATTTATTCCATCCTAAAAACATACGGGCAATAGTTACGGGCTCTGTTATTTTCGGGACAATGCTTATCGGTTTATGGGCCATATTCTCATGGATGCCCACCTGGATACAAAGCCTGTTAACCACTGATGCGCATAAGGAACGCGGATTAAGCACGATGTGTTTAGGTATGGGTGGCTTAACCGGGGGCTTCCTCTCCGGCTGGGTGGTAAACTTTATGGGCTTGAGAAGATCACTCATTATGAGTTTTGCAGGTTTTAAGCAATATGAAAATTTATGTTTTGAAGAAAACAAAATAGACACCTAAGGGGACTTCGAACACCAAAATCACTGTTTATGTGGAGTAGTAACAAAGCGCCCCAGTGGTGCAAAACTCGAAGGTAATAGGAGTGGTTCGAAAATTTTAACACCTGCAATAAAAAATTTGATTTTTATTGTAGGAAATAAAATAACTAGTGTAAAAGACTCATAATCCGTAGGTCTTAGGGTCGAATCCTATTGGGCGCATAGTATAAAATCACAATTTTTATACTCCCAAAGCTTTAAATTTTCTGAAAAATAACTGAGATTGGATAAAAACAATATTTAAAGTTATGAAATCAGCTTTTTTATATGTCCGCGTCAGTACCGATGAACAAAAAAAGACAGGATATTCTCTTATTGAACAGGAAGTCCGACTTGTGCAATACTGCGAGATTAACAGAATCAAGGTAAGAGGAATATTCCGGGAAGATTTCTCCGCCAAAGATTTCAATCGACCCGAGTGGATCAAACTTATAAAGACAATTAAGGAAAATAAGCGCCGCCCCCCGGAAAATATTTTGTTTCTTAATTGGGACCGTTTCAGTCGAAATATTGAATGCGCCTATCAAACGCTGGGGATTTTGAAAAAGCTCAATGTCCGTGCTATGGCGATTAATCAGCCAATTGATAGCAACAGTCCCGACAGTATCGTATTACTAGCGATAAATCTATCTATGTCTGAAGCAGAGAACAGTAGGAGAGGAAAGAACTGCTCTGATGGTATGCGTAGAGCTAGGAAAATGGGTCGTTGGCCTGGAAAAGCACCTGTAGGGTATATTAATATCACTGGGTCTGACGGAAGAAAATTTATTTTGCCCAAGCAACCGGAAGCTAGTCATGTTAAATGGTCATTTGAGCAAATGGCCAAAGGTATCTATACAATGACCCAAGTCAGAAAAATGGCAAATAACAATGGCTTTCATTGTAGCAGAAATAATTTTTGGAAAGTTCTGCATAATCCAATGTATTGTGGAATTGTAGTAGTGCCGGCAAATAAAACTGATGATATGCTATTGGTTAAAGGTGTTCATGAACCTCTTATATCTGAAAGTTTATTCAGCAAAGTTCAATGTATTACTAGAATCACGCAATGAGAAAGATCAAAAAAGATAAGCCAAAATCATTTGTTTCCATTACGTGGGTTTTTAATATGCCCATATTGTAACCGGCGTTTTTTAGGTAGCTTTTCTCAAGGCAAGACCTCCAAATATGGCTACTACCATTGTTCAACGTCCAGGTGTAAAGGCAGATTCAGAGCAGATAAATTAGATAAAGCATATGAAGAACAGTTGCAAAAAATTCATCTTCGTCCCGAAACTTATGATTTGTTTAACTTAATACTGCAAAATGAAAATATCACCCTCAGTGCGAAAGGCTCATCTGGATAATCGTAAAACAATAATCGACGATATTTCCAAGCAGGAAATTTTGCTGGCAAAAGCAAGGCATTTACTGGTTACAGGTAAGATAGATGACGAGGGTTTTGATGGGTTAAAGCAAGATTATAAACAACAATTGACCATCCTAAATGAACGGCTAAATCTGATTACCACAATATTAACTGAGAGTGAGAGTGATCAAACCGAGTGGATGTACACAACCTCGAACGTTTTTCAATCCTATAAACATCAAGATATTTATGGCAAACGATTTATGATCGATCTTCTTAAGCCATCGCCCATAAATTTAAGTGTTGGAAATATTGATGATATTATTATCAATAATACTCTTGCCAAAATTTTCGATTATAAAACCTGTACGAATTTGTAAGTATGTCTTTTAATACGAAGGCAATTACTTATCTCTCAATAAATTAATTATATATAAATGGAACAACATAAAAAAAGACTACCGGAAGTTTTTTCAATTAGAAAAGTATTACCAAATCAGGCTATCAACTTACTAGGACGAAACGGAATTCAGGTGAATAAAGAGCAAGCTGCGATTATTTTAGATTTTCTTTATTTGTTCGCACGAACTTATGGCAAGATAGCTGAGAACGAAGCCATTGAAGAATGCAATATAACACTTTGACAAAGTATATTTATAACACACCTAAGGGGATTTAGAACACCAAAATCACGATTGAATCGATTATAGTACGGGTTTAAGCAATTACCAAGGATTTTGGAAGAAATTATCGAACACCCATTTTAACACCTAATAAGATGCGTAATGTACTATGAAACAGGTGTTTAATAAAATAAAAAAGGGAGATATTCATAAATGAGTATCTCCCCTAGTGGAGCCGGAGGGATTCGAACCCTCGTCCAAACATGGTATAAGGTAAGCTTTCTACATGCTTAGCTACTATTAAATTGTAGGGAAGGGGAAGGTCAGTTGCTCACCTGTACCGTCTTCCTTAGGTGCTTTGTTTCACCCGCTATGCACACCATTAAGCGGGCTATTTTCATCTTTCGATGCCCCGGTTGCCGATCCGATGAAACGGAAAACCGGCGGGACAAAAGCTGAGTAATTCTAAATTAAGCAGCTAAGGCGTAGTTATTTTCGCCATTTGTAAGTTTGAGCGTTCAGATTTAAGCGCTAATTCACCCAACGCGCTGCATGCTTTCTTACTTATCTCCATCCTGTCAATTCCGGTCGACCCCATTTTTGAGTTTGCAGTTGCCGGTGGCAGTTTGCAATTAAGTATGCAAAGTTACAAAAATAAAGCTATTTAACTGCTAAATCT
>JAQBOK010000164.1 GCA_028288085.1 Mucilaginibacter sp. | reverse complement strand
TTAATGGTTTGCTGGTGCGCCTCAATAATGTGTTTGACAATAGCAAGCCCAAGGCCCGATCCGCCTATTTGCCGGGAACGGCTGGTATCCGTACGGAAGAAACGTTCAAACAAACGTGGAAGAAACTTTTCTTCAATACCGATGCCATCATCGGTCACTTCAACCAATACCTGGTCATGCAGTTCAAACAGGCTTACCGAGGTGCTTCCATCCTCTTTTCCGTATTTAAAGGAATTATCTATCAGGTTCACCAGTACTTGTCTTATCTTTTCCCTGTCGGCATTTACCAATATCGGTTCATCATATTTTTGCTTAAAAACAAGCTTGATATGATGTTCTTCAGCTTTTAGTTCCATCGATTCAAATACTTCCTTTATCAGGTCATTTACTTTGAATTTGATAAAATTGATAGGCATTTCGCCAGATTCCAGTTTTGAGATCTCATCAAGGTCTTTGATCAGATAGCTAAGGCGATCAACATTTTTGGATGCTTTTTCTAAAAACTGGCGTGCCATTTCTGTATCCTCAAAATCATCATCCATCACGGCATCAATATATCCCTGTATAGCGAAAAGGGGAGTTTTAAACTCGTGTGAGATGTTGGACAAGAAATCGCGCCTGAATTTTTCCTGTTTACGCAGATCGTCAATCTCACTTTTCTTTTGCTTTGCCCATTCCTTTACTTCCTGCTCCACATCATTTATTGGATCGGCGGTTATGTGTTCGCCCAATGCGTCGCGCAGATCACGACCCAGCTTTAAATTATGGATAAGTTTATAGATAAGCTTGATCTTTGAATAAATGTATTTTTCAAGCAGATAATAAAAAGTGATAAAACTGATAGCAATGGTCAATACAAAAGTAACACCCACATCATACCAGCTATGTTTAAAATAATAATTAACGGCTGAAACGGTGATAGCTACCGCTGCCGCATTGATAAAAACAAGGACACGCAATTTCATATCGTAAAGTTACGATTTGTATATGATTACCTGCCGGTTGTGGAACAAAGCGAATGTTAAATTATGGTTATTAATTTGTGGCCTTTTTATAACGTGATGCCAATGAGCAATTGGCAGGCGATATCACCCCGGTATTTATTTGGTAGTGGATACATCAATAGAAATAGTAACATCGTTTGACATGACCAAACTTTTACCACCAACACCATAATCCGTACGCTTTATTTTTAAGGTGCCTTTAAATGAGGCTGTATTACCCGTTTCAGTGTAAGTAAAAGGCAGCTCGACGGTATTAGTTTTGTCTTTGATCGTAAGTCTGAATGTGCCTGTATAGTTATTTCCGCTGATGTGTTTAAGGTAAACGGAACTGAGCGTTATTTTAGGATATTTTGCAGCATCAAAGTAACGGTCGCTTTTTAAATGCTCATCGCGGGTATCGTTATCTGTATTAATGGTATTTACTTCAACACTGGCCTCAACAGAACTTGCATCCGGGTGTGAAGGATCAAACTGAATGGCACCCTTAAATCCGCCAAAATTTCCACTTGTATTAATACCCATATTTTTTAACTGGAAGATAACAGCAGATTTGGTAACTGTATGTTTTACCTGGGCAAAGGCGATAACACTAATAGCTGATAATAATATTGTTGCAAGATATTTTTTCATATTGTACATAAACGTGGTTTCAAACCTAATAATGTATGGATTGGTATTTTCGAATCAGGGGGCAAACTTAATCACTTACACCTAATGTGCCCAGCCATATACCCAATAAGAATACAATACCCCCGCCAATGATCACCTGTAATATAGTTGACCATAGGGGTGTTTTCATGAATTTATACCTGATCATGGCTATTACTATTAATTCCACCGCTACTACAATATAGGCGAAATGCAAAGCAGTACTTATGTCGGTAATTAAAAAGGGGAGCGTATGTAACATACCACCCAATGCAGTAGCAAAGCCGGTGATGATACCTCTGGATAATGGGGTGCCACGCCCGGTTACCTTCCCATCATCAGATAAAGCTTCGGCCAGGCCCATGCTTATCCCAGCACCCAATGACGCTGCCAGGCCTACAAAAAATGCCTTATGGGTTTGGTGAGTTAAGCCCGCCGCCGCAAATAACGGTGCCAGGGTAGATACCGACCCATCCATTAAACCAAGTAAAGCGGGCTGGACTTTTTGTAATACGTATTGAGCGTCAGATTCTGCTACTGTTTGTTTGTGATGTCTTAAAGCCATGGGGTATTCACAAATAATTAAAGGTGATGTTTATTATTTTTGATGAAGATAGGATTGAATATTGAAGAAAAGATGAAGTTTTAAGGATTAGTTTGGCACGATTTAAAACAATTTGAAAACATAAGAGAAATTTACCTAATGCAATAATCAAAAACTAAGTTTTATAGTTTGCGGGGCCTTTAAAATTCCACATGTGCCCTTATCCCAAACACATTCACCGGTCCGCGATCGGCATTGTAGGCTGGATGCAATATGAACTGGTAATCGGGACTAAGCCAAAACTTCTTTTGAAAGGCATTGATCTTATAATATAATTCGGCGATCAGTTCGGGCGAATAGTTTAATTTTCCATCACCTATCAGGAACCCATACCCACCGGCAGCAAGGTAATCGCTATGATCGGCAGATAGGCCGTTAGCAATAAATGCCAGCCCCAGTTCGTCATCACCGCGTTTCCATGAGGTACCTTTAAGTACAGCGCCAAAACTTAATGAACGGTCTATCTCGGTAAAGAACCAGGTTTCGGTATGCCCATCGTTGTAGCTGGCTTTGGCAAATACGCCGAAATCTTTGGTCAAATATTGGTCGGCACTAATGCCAAAACCGTATTTATGCCGGCCGTAAGCCTGCGTTGAATCCACCTTTGGCGCCGAAGGGTTTTGCGCAATAGCCAACTTATAATTACCAAATTTACCGTTATTGGTGAATGCCAGCAAACGGAAAGTCCCCTTTTGCCCGGATAGTGTGTAGCGTTTTTCAAATTCAAGTGTCTGTGTGTTGGCCCGGCCTATTTTAGCATCCCATACCGACTCATTGGCTTCTGTTGTAACCATAGTAAAGGCAAAACGCAGGGTCCAGGTGGGTTGCCCGAGTTCGGCGGTTGTGCCCAATACATACCCGCGGGTATTAGCAGGATAATCCCATGCACCATTGTCCATTAAAGCCCAGTTCATAAACTGCGAACGCGGGTCATGACTAAAAGCATTGCCATCAAAAAAATCGGCCATGCCAAACTTACCCACAGTAAGTGAAAAATAACGTTTACTCCTTAACCCCGCCAATTGATTGGCATCATCTTCAATAGTATCCTTTTCGGTGCCCCACTCAAAATTCTGTTTAAAATATAGGCGGGCAACATATATTTTAGGCTCAGCGCTACCTACCCTAAAGGTTTCGCCATTAGGGAACCCGGCTATGCCTAATGTTTTGCTTAAACCAGCACCACCAGATATCTCCGGATTAAAGTATGCTTCGGCGCCTTTCCATAACCGTGCGGCACCAAACAGTGTGGATGTAATAGAGCTTTGCGTTTCAGAATTAGTAGAGAGGCTATTCTGACCGCTATACGGCGCGCTGAAAGATGGCTTATATTGTGTAATAATGGTTTGTTGAAAATGTAAATTAAAACGTTGCTGCTTTAAAGTATCCTGCCCAAAGGCAAATTTTGCAGCAGTTAGTAATAATATAATGATTAGTAGGTTTTTTTTCATGTCGATAAGAAAAATTTCGGCAAAAATGAGCTATTCGTATTACGTAGTTATTAACAGGGTGATTTTTGCAAATATTATTTATTAGGTAAATCTAATAATAAATTTAGATAAGTCTAAATTTATTAAATTGAGTCCAAATATATTTTTCCCTAAGGCGTGGCAAGCGGTGTTCTACCCCAACCAATATCCTGTTTTAAATTTATGCAAAGTAAGGTGTTAAAGCAATGCAATGGAATTGCATTAATTTTTACATCTGTCACATACCCCTTTTACAACCAGGTTCATTTCTGTAGCCGTAAAATCGTTCGGTAATGATAAATCAGGGATTTTGCAGTTAGGGAGGCAAAAAGTTTCCTTACAGGAGGTACAATAAAAGTGAACATGCAGATCGTGATGCTCATTGGCATCACATTCTTCTAAACATAAAGCGTACTTGGGCGAGCCTGTTCCATCATCAATTATGTGGGTCAAACCTTTTTCTTCAAAGGTTTTTAGTGTGCGGTATATGGTGGTCCTGTCAGCAGGTTCCAGACCTTTTTCAATATCGCTTAAACTTATAGCAGAGTTTTGTTTCAAAAGCAGATCAAGAACCAATAAGCGCATTGCCGTTGGGTTGATATTTTTATTAATTAACTTTTGTTCTGTACCTGCGTTCATATCTTTTTAAGGTTGAATGAGGCAATAACAAAAAGCGATGAACTCGGTGCCTGCAATATCCGTTCACATTTATTAGGAAAAAATGAGATTTTTATCTTTAATCAGAATTAGCATAGTGCTTATTTAAAACCGTTGATCTTATCAATTGCATTCCAAATAAAATTGCGCCAGGTACGTTTCCATAAATTGATGCCTTTGTTTTGCCAACTGCTTGCCAGTATCGGTATTCATTTTATCCTTCAGCAATAACAGCTTTTCGTAGAAATGGTTAATGCTGGGTGCAGTGGAATTTTTATATTCTTCCTTGTTCATGTTTAGGTTAGGAATAATATCGGGATTGTAAATTTCATGGCCCTTAAAGCCACCGTAATTAAATGTCCTGGCAATTCCTATGGCGCCAATGGCATCCAAACGATCGGCATCCTGAACTATTTCGAGCTCCTTTGAATGAAATGTTGTTTTCTCAAAACCAGCTTTAAAGGAAATATGCCGGATGATCTGCTGAACATGGCCAACAATGTCTTCATCAACATCCAGACTCCGCAAAAAATCCCCTGCTGTGGCCGGGCCAATCTCTTCATCTCCGCCGTGGAATTTACTGTCGGCAATATCATGCAACAAGGCAGACAGTTCTACTACTAAAAGGTCGGCATTTTCTGTTTGGGCTATATGTTTGGCATTTATCCATACACGGTGAATGTGCCACCAATCGTGACCACCTTCAGCATTCTCCAGTGTTTTTCGAACAAATTTTTGGGTTTTGTCAATAATTATGGCGTGATCCATTTTTTGCAATTGAACTGCAAAAATATATTATTGTCAGGATGAAATAGTATTATTCCGTATGATCTTTATCAGTTCACTATTTTCAAGGCTGATCAGATCGGTCGGATCAACTTCCAGTATAGTAGCTATAGAAAAAAGTCGATCTAATGTTATTTTGGTATACCCCAGCTCTATCTTGCTGTAGGCGTTTTGAGAAATAGCCAACTTAGCTGCCAGGTATTCCTGTGTGTAATTTCTATATTCCCGTATTTTGCGGATGTTCGATGTCACCGCTTTAAGTTTGAGATTCAGCGTCCCGTTCATAATTATACCAAATATTCGGTGTAAGTATACTAACGATTTATGGAAAAATTGAGATTTATTTTATTTTAGTTAAAATATTATTTTTCTAAGAAATTAAATTCAGGCGTACGGGTTTAAATAATAGAGCTTGAGATTTTGAAAAAAAAATCAAATGGCAAGCAAAATTGGTAGCCGGCCGGCCATCAATTAAATGAAGAGCTAAATTATATTCGGGGATCAGTACCTATTTAATTCAAATTATAGTTTACAACTATTGTTGGCAGCAGTGTTACCATATCCAGCGGTACCTGGTTGGTTGAAAGAATTGGTTTGCGCCTGGCGTAAAAATCATAAAAAGCTTTTTGTGCTGATACATCACCCTCTGCAAGGGGATTAAAACCTATGGAAAAAGGTATAATGAAATCGTGAAATTTTTCATGATCGGGTATGATCCATTTATGATTTGATTTTTTTAGCGCATCAATAGCCGGAGAAACCAAAATGGCATCGTCGGCATAATAAACAACCAGCTTTTTTATAACGCCTTTGTCATCGGCAGTAAACTTAAACACTACCACGCCAATGGCTCTTTTTTGAATAATTTGTCGTGATACGGTCAAACTGTCTTTAAAAAACTGCGTCATTACCTGGCTGCCCCCCTGGAAAGGGAATGCCAGTTGTTGCTGCGCCATGCAATATGCTGATAGAAACAGGGCTATAGTTAATAATATAGTCTTCTTCATTTATAGTTGATTTGGTGAATAGTTGATTGAGTGGTTGATTTTTTAAAACTTGATCAACTTAATTCAAACCCAATCAACAAATAACTAATCTTTAGGTTCCCGCTTGCTGCCTTCATACAGCTCATATTCTAATAAGCGGCAATCCAGTTTACCATTGTAAAATTCAATTTTCCGGTCGGCACGTAAACCTATTTTCTTTGCAAGATCCGGGTTTCCGGTAAATATGTATCCACGGTATCCGCGGCAATGCTGCTTCATAAAATCGCCAACGCGCTTATAGGTTACTTCCAGTTTACTATGTATACCCAGGCGTTCGCCATATTCGGGGTTAAACATAACTATGCCCGGCTCTTCGGGTACAACAGTGTCTGCAAAGTCACAAACGCTAAAATCAATTAAATGTTCTACACCGGCAGTTTTAGCATTCTTTTGGGCTATGTCTACAGCATCTTCAGATATATCGGTAGCGATGATCTTAAAGTTGAGCGCTTTTTTTGCTTTATCCTTTAATTTTCGTCTTTCCACAAAAAATACTTCTTCTTCGTATCCCATCAGGTGCATAAAGCCATAATTCATCCTGAACAAGCCAGGTGATTTATCTGTTGCCAGCAATGCTGCTTCAATAGCCAGCGTGCCAGAGCCGCACATGGGATTAATAAATGTGCTGTTTTTATCCCAGTTGGTAGCCATTATAGTTGCAGCCGCCAGGGCTTCAAGCATAGGCGCCTTACCCGGAATTTTGCGGTAGCTGTGTTTTGCTAATGTCTCGCCGGATGTATCTAAAAATATCTCTGCTTTATCATCCTGCCAGTACAGATGCACAACCGCTTTATTCTGGTCGGAGCCTGAATTGGGCCTGATGCCCTTTTTTGCCTTTATCCTGTCTACAATTGCATCTTTTACTTTCACATTAGCATAAAGCGGGGTAAGTATGTGCTCATTATTAACATTCGAGGTTACAGAAAAGTAGCCGTCGAAATCAATCAGGTTCTCCCATTCAATCTCAACCAGGTTATCATATAGCTGCTGCGGATCGGCGGCTGTAAAACTTTTTATCAGGTAGATCACCTGGCTGGCGCAACGAAGGTTAAGGTTTAACGCTATACTATCATTAACGGTGCCTTGTAGCTCAATGCCTGTTGGGAAAACACGAACAGGGGTAAAGCCCAGTTCTTCAACCTCGTGCTGCAGGTATATGGATAACCTTTTATTACAGGTTATGATTATTTTACTTTCAGTGTGGAAAACTTGCATAATTAAGTTGGCGAATTTATGAATTAAATAACCGCTATTTAATTTCTTAACCATTAACTTTACACTTTTAATTTTTAAAACGCTATGGAAATCAAGGGTAAAGTACACGAGGTATCACCTACAGCTCAGGTAACTGAGTCATTAAAAAAGAGAGAACTGATAGTTGAATATATAGAAAACCCTCAGTATCCCGAATATTTAAAGTTCGAAGCCATACAGGATCGTTGCAATTTGCTTGACAATATCCGTGTTGGCGATGATGTGGAGATTTTCTTCAACTTAAAGGGCCGTCCATGGACAGATAAAGCAGGCAAAAAATCCTATTTTAACTCCATGCAATTATGGAAAATAAATGTGCTTAGCGGTGCTAACGGGAACACAGTGCCTGAATTTGCCCCTCCTGCCGACATCAGCTCTGCTCCGGATGAGGACGATCTTCCTTTTTAATTAGGTTGCGGCAAGCAGTTAACCGTTTGCAATAGACTGGTTACTGATTCAAGAAACAATAAAAAGAGCTTTTCTAATTGAGAAGCTCTTTTTATTACAGAAATATTTTTACTGCGAACAATCCACTATGAACTGCAAACGGCCAATTAGTCTGCCAATTACTCTTCTTTTATTATCCTTTTCACTGCAATTTTACCAGCCTGCTTCACCTGTAGGAAATATAACCCGTTTAATCCCAATGGAAAACTCTTATTAAAATTGCCATTCGCTGCCTTAGCACTCCATAATACTTTGCCTTCATTGTCGGTAAATTTCACTTCGGCAATCGCCTGCGAGGGCAGGCTGAACATCAAAGTTGTTTTGCCTGAAGAAAATTCCGGTATCAAATTCATATCTTTTATTTCCAGTTCGTTTTTCTCATTGCCACCCATTTCCTTTAGTTTTTCTGGCGATGGTTCGGTTACCCTGAAACTGGTGCGCGTACTGATGCCATCGCTGCCGGTGTTGGTATAATTAAAGGTTTGTGTATTTCTGTGGCGCATAAAATCCCTTCCTGGTTCACGTGACGAAAAATTAAAATTCCGATCACGTTCATCAAAACGGTTTTCAGGATCATTATTCATCTTGTAATTAAAAGTAAATGTGGAGTCTTTGTCTCCACGTCTCTGCATCCTGAATTTGAAAAAGCGTTCAGCGCTATCTTTTGGCGAACGGAATTGTTCTGCCATTTCATTATTGGGGTTGCCTCTTTCAAAGCGGCGCCTTTCAATAATTATCTTATTTGCCCCGGTATCTGAAGTGCCCCGTTTTCTTACAATCATTCGCTGATGATCAATTTGCCCAGGTGTAAAAGATGAGCCTAAATTCTGAATATCCTTTAACGCCTGCGTATGGTCAGTCTGCGAAAGATCTTTAATGTTTTTTCCGTTAACAACCGTGTCGCCGTTCGTTATCCTTATTTCCATATCTTTTGTTCCCTGTGCAAAAACTAATGGCGGCAAACATATAATGGCGATAAGGCTTATTGAAAAAATGAATTCGAAACCCGGTTTTATCCAAAGAGTTTTCATGTTAATTTGGTTAAATTTGATCATATCAAAGATAACAAGCTATTATATTTCAAGATGTTAAATATTTGCTACAATGTGTTAAAAAGTGTTAAATGCAACTATTTTGAGCTTATTTAAAATATTTTTGTTGAAAGGATAAAACTATCATGGGGCCTCCCCCGAAAATAATATCAGGCTTATGGTAGTTTCATTACTTTTAAAAGACAATTTGTTGAGATGAAAAAGAAAAGTATTGGCTTTATAATTGGCTTAATGGGATTTGCACTTTTGGGTGTAATGTCTATGCAGCTATATTTTTTGAGGCAATCTTATCAAATGCAGTCTGATCTTTTTGACCGGTCGGTTAATGATGCACTGAACAATGTGGTATCAAAACTTGCAAAACAGGATGCTATCAATTTTTTAAGTAAGAAAGCCCAGATCTTTGACAGGCAAGATAAGGAGGGGAAAAATACTGCAAGTCACAGAAATTATATAAATAATATAGAGAACATTAGGGCTAATATGCGGCTAAAACAGCCGGAAAAAAAGGGGCTAACTGTCCGTGAACGAAGACTGGGTTTATTGAGGGATAGCCTTAAGCAAGTAATACTAAGTAACAAACTGGATGAGGAGTTTTTTAATATGGCCCAGTCCGGTGAGTTAAACCTCCATATCCGGTACGAGGAATATACGGATGAATTTGGTAATATTCACCAACGCATGACTGATCCTAAAATAGTAAGAGGGCCGGCCAACCCCGCATTTTTAAAAAGATCTACAAAACTGCATAAATACGATACCCTGCTGGTTGATTATATAGATCCTCAATTTGGTAAGCAGGTGATACCTGTGGTACAGATAAATCAGTTATGGGTGCGTGAGCAGGACCGGAAAAAGAGTGAGCGGAGGTTTAAAGAGATAAAGAGAATGCTGGAGGCTGATTCTATACAACATATACAAAAAGGGGTTATCAAGTCAAACGTAATTGAAAACCTTGCCGATGAATATCAAAAATCAAATGAGCCATTGGATAAACGTCTTAGTCCGTTCTGGATAGACTCGTTGCTGAGGTTTGAATTGCATAACAAAGGGATATTCCTGCCTTTTAATTATTCGGTAAGTACTTTTAATAGTGATTCGGTGATCTTTTCGAGCGTAACCTATACGGATGATGCAAGATCAATGGCTATTCCGGCCAATACTTACCAGGTACCCATCTTTAGCAAAGAAGTAATCAACGATCCCGGTAAGATCAGGATATCGTTCCCAAAGAAAAATTCATTGATATTGACTAAAATGACGGCCAGCATGGCTACTTCCGGGGGTTTATTATTTGTGTTGATCGTTTGTTTTGGATATACCATTTTTTCTATCCTTAAACAGAAGAAAATAGCCGAGATGAAAATGGATTTCATTAATAATATGACACATGAGTTTAAAACACCGGTGTCGACTATTATGATTGCCAGTGAAGCGTTGAGAGACAATGAAATTGTTGAGGATAAAAGCCGCGTTGCAAGGCTTGCCAATATTATTTTTGAAGAAAATCAAAGACTGGGCAACCATATTGAACGGGTACTGAACATTGCCCGGCTGGAGAAAAATGATTTCAGACTTGATATAAAGGATGTGGATGTTAATGATATGGTTACTACTGTGATAGATAGCATGGCGCTTAAATTACAGAAATACAATGTGATTGCTAACCTAAACCTTGACGCCGAAAAAGCGATAATAGAGGCTGATGAACTTCATTTTTTCAATGTGCTGTATAACCTTATTGATAATGCGATAAAATATAGCCCTGAAGCACCTGAAATTACAATCAGTACTTTTAATAGAAACGGCCAGGTGGTTATTAGGGTAGCGGATAAGGGGATTGGCATGAACCGCGATCAGCAAACAAAGATATTTGAACAGTTTTACCGCATCCCGACAGGTAATTTGCACGATGTAAAAGGATTTGGATTGGGCTTAAGCTACGTTAACACTATTGTAAAACGACTTAATGGAACCATAAGCGTTAAATCAGAAAAAGAAAAAGGCTCGGAATTTGAGTTAAAATTCCATGCAGCATAAAATAAACAGAATGAAGAAAATATTACTTGTTGAGGATGATCCTAACCTTGGTATGCTTTTACAGGATTACCTGCAACTAAAAGGTAAATTTGAAGTGGTTTTATGCAAAGATGGCGAAGAGGGCCTGAAAACATTTACAAAACAGAACTTTGATCTGCTGATACTGGATGTGATGATGCCCAAAAAAGACGGGTTTACATTGGGAAAAGAGATCAGAAAATTTAACGCCCAGGTGCCTATTATTTTTGCTACTGCAAAGGGAATGATAGAGGATAAAACCCTGGCGTTTAATTTGGGTGGCGATGATTATATTACCAAACCTTTTAGGATAGAAGAGTTGTTATTGCGTATAAATGCCCTCTTAAAGAGGGTTAATAACAACGAAAAAAGCGAAGAGGAAAAGCAAACCCACTTTAAAGTTGGCCGCTACAATTTTGATTATACAGCGCAAATGATATCTATTGACGATCAGCATCAGAAGCTATCTACCAAGGAAGCCGAGTTGCTGCGTTTGCTGTGTCTGCGTAAAAACGAGGTACTTACCCGCGAGGAAGCTTTGTTAAACATCTGGCACGATGATAATTATTTCAATGGTCGTAGTATGGATGTTTTTCTGAGCAAAATACGCAAGTACCTAAAAGATGATCCAAGTGTAGAGATCATTAATGTGCATGGCAGGGGTTATAAATTACTGATCAATTAATCAGTATTCATTTCTTCTCCAAAATGGATGATATTTCCGTTGTTATCTAATATACTGAACTGTTTCATCTTCCAGGGCTTTTCTTCTAATTTACCCTTGGGGTGTACAATACCAAGCGGCTCGTATTTAGCATAAAGTTTATCGATCTCTGTTACATTAATATAACAACCGGTGGCCTTGGGGATTTCAGGATCGGTGCATGGCCATAGGTGCAAGTGCACTTTATCCTTGCTCAATATCAGGTAGCCTTCCCAACTGGAGTGAAAAGTAAAGCCTAATTTTTCAGTATAAAATCTGATCGATTCTTCTTCGTTCAATGAAGCTAATATGGGAATGGCCGATTTGAGCATGGTTATGGGTTTAAATTTTCCAGGTTGTTTATAAATATTGCCCATTTACTTGGGGTATCTGGCTTTAAAAATAGTTCTATTCAATCTTGGTGGCTCGCTTTGCGGGTAGTCATAAGCAATGCTATTCAGATAATTGGCTATTCGGAGCCGCTCCTGCCATGTCAATGTTTTATAGTAAATAGCATCGTTCGATGCCTCTTCAGCTGTTAGTGCTTTAAAGCAGTTCTGTCTAACCGGTATGAACTCATAAGCAAAGATAATTTAAATATTCCTGTAACAAATTTGTTAAGGGCAGCCTTTAAATATTGTAAGTTTAATTAAATAAGTTTGTTTATCAATAATTGACTTAACTGATCTTATATGAAAAGAAAACTACTTTTTTCCTGTTTTATTATAGCAGGTTTAGCAGGGAACGCGCTGGCACAGGAGGCACCTGATGCCGCATCTGTTCAAAAGATCCGCGAAGAAGGCTTAAACCACTCCAAAGTAATGGAAACTGCCTTTTACCTTACTGATATTTCGGGGCCACGTTTGGCAGGCTCGCCAGGATTAAGGCGTGCACAAAACTGGGCGGTAAACCAATTGAAAAGCTGGGGACTGGCAAATGCAAAGCTTGAACCCTGGGGTAAGTTTGGTAAGGGGTGGGAAGTTCAAAAAAACTATGCCGCTATTACAGTACCTTATTATCATGCTATTATAGCTATTCCTAAAGCGTGGACACCGGGTACCAACGGGCTGATCAAAAGTGAAGTGTTGGTAATAAAGGCTGATACCATTACCGATTTAGATAAATATAAAGGAAAGCTTGCCGGCAAAATAGTAATATATGATGTACCCAACAAATTAGCGCAAGGCACCAAGGCCGATCTGTCACGCTATACCGATGCTGAGCTTGACGAAATGGCAAAGGCCACTGCAACGCCGACATCACGCAGGGCTTTTGATCCAAATTCACCACAGTTTGCAGCTCAAAGGAGGCTCCGTGCAATGCGTACCGCGCTCAGCAACTTTTTGGTAGAAGAAAAAGTTGGCCTGATATTGAGTATTGCCCGTGGTACTGATGGAACGGTATTTACAACCAACGGCGCATCTTACGCTGATACGGCAAAGGCAGTGGCTCCTGAACTGGAAACCAGCGGTGAAGATTATCTGCGCATACTGCGCCTGGTGAAGGCCGGACAAAAGGTAGAAATGGAAGCGGATATTAAAACCCAGTTCTTCACCGATGACCTGCAAGGTTATGATGTAGTAGCCGAAATACCGGGTACAGACAAAAAACTAAAGGACCAGGTAGTGATGATAGGCGGCCACCTCGACTCATGGCACGGCGCTACCGGTGCAACTGATAATGGTGCGGGCAGCGCGGTGATGATGGAAGTGATGAGGATATTAAAAGCGATTGATTTTAAGCCGAAACGCACCATACGAATTGCTTTATGGAGTTCGGAAGAGCAAGGGCTTTTTGGCTCACGTGGCTATGTGCTCAACCACTTCGGCGATCCTAAAACTATGCAGTTGAAACCGGAGCAATCTAAAATATCAGCCTATTATAACCTGGACAACGGCACAGGTAAAATAAGGGGTATTTATTTGCAGGGCGATTCAGCCGCTGGCCCGGTTTTTAAACCATGGCTTGATCCATTTAAAGATCTTGGCGCTACTACTGTTACCATCAGGAACACCGGCGGAACCGATCATCAATCATTTGATGCGATTGGTATACCCGGTTTCCAGTTTATACAGGATAGCATGGACTATATGCCACGCACGCATCATAGTAACCAGGATACCTATGACCGGTTAAGTGAAGACGATCTGAAACAGGCCGCAACAATCGTGGCTTCATTTGTATACAATACTTCGCAACGGCCGGATATGATACCGAGAAAAGAGTTACCTAAAGTGCCGGAAGCTAAATAAGCCAAGTTGTATTAAGGGCTATAAATAACAGCCTCCTTAACCGGAGGCTTTTTTATTTTATATAAAACTAAAATTTTAGTTGTTAAATTGAAATTTAGTTTATAACTTCGATTAGCAATACTACTAAGTGTTGATAGCCAATACTAAAGCTTTTAAAAATCATGGAAATAAAAGAATTGACCCGCGCCGAAGAGCAGATAATGCAGGTGCTGTGGCAGCTTAAAAAAGGCTTTGTTAAAGATGTGATTGATGCATTACCCGAGCCCAAGCCTGCCTATAATACCGTATCAACCTTTATCCGCATATTAGAAACCAAGGGTTTTGTAGGCCATAGCGCCTTTGGGAAAAGCCACGAGTATTTCCCAATCATTAGCAAAGACCAATATCAAAGTTTTGCGACCGAAAAATTATTAAGCGGATACTTTGATAATTCGGTAAAACGTATGTTCTCGTTTTTTGTAAAAAAAGAGAAGATCGACCTTAAAGAGGCGGATGAGATCATGAAACTGATTGAAAAACTTAAAGAAAAATAAGCTATGGAATGGTGGCAATATTTATTACTGGTTAACCTGTACCTGGTGTTGTTTTACGGGTTTTACGCTTTGCTGCTTCGCAGCGAAACATTTTTCCAGCTGAACAGGATCTACCTGGTGGCATCGGCATTGCTGTCTTTTTTTATCCCCATGATACATGCCGACTGGGTCAGAAATTTGTTTATCACCCAAAAGGTGCAATATACCCTGTTTGTATACAGCAACCCTATAATGGTTTATCATTTTAAATCAATGGATGACCATCATATTACCATAGGGCAACTGATGCTATTTGTATATGCAACAGGTGCAGTTATTTTAACAACAAAATTTATCTGGCAATTGATATCCCTAAAAAAGATGATTGATCAGCCTATATCGTCCGGGGCCTTTTCCTTTTTCAAAAGTATAAGACTTGGCCCTAATATAGATAACCTTGATGTAATAGCCGCTCATGAACAAGCACATGCGGGGCAGTGGCACTCAGCAGATATATTGCTGATAGAAGCTATAGCCATTATTAACTGGTTTAACCCTGTGGTGTATTTTTACAAGCTTGGAGTAAAACATATCCATGAATTTATTGCCGATAAGCAGGCGTTAAAGAATGGTACAAGCAAAGCCGAATACGCATTGTTACTATTGAGCCAAACTCTTAAAACACCAGCCCATCAATTAGTAAATCCTTTTTTCAACCATAGTTTGTTAAAACGACGTATTATTATGCTTCAGAAAACCCACTCGCAGCGTGCCGCATTATTAAAATATGGCTTATCGGCACCACTATTTATTTTGATGCTGATATTATCATCGGCCACTATAAGCAAAAGCCGTACAGTAAAATTATTCAATACCAAAGCCGAAGAAGTTTTTTTGACGCCGGCACATTCATTGGATTCTTCAGGTATAGATAATGCACAATTAAATGAGATCGCATTAAAAGAAAATTGTTCAATTAAGCAACCTCAGGCGGAAAATAAAAATGCATATATACCGGAAATAGAAATTGATACGGTACCTGTTAAAAATAATGGACCTGTTTTTACTTCGGTTGAAAGCCCTCCCGAATTTCCAGGCGGGGTGGCAGGGTTATATCAGTTTTTAAGGCAGAACTTAAAGTACCCGGATGCGATGCGCAAGAATAATATACAGGGAAAAGTGTTTATGTCTTTTATTGTTGAAAAAGATGGATCACTATCTGGTGTACATGCTTTGAGGGATATTGGTTACGGGTCGGCAGAAGAATCGGTTAGGGTATTAGAATTATCTCCAAAATGGAAGCCTGGCTATCAAAATGGTCGGGCGGTTAAAGTACAGTATACTTTACCCATAAGTTTTTCTCTTGATAAGGACAAGCCAGGTAAAGACACTTTACAAAAAAGCGGTAGCGTGGAAGTCAAAAAAAATAAAAATGGACATGGCCTCACCACTACTATTATTTACACAGTTCCAAAAGATACCATTAATGAATTAACCTTAACAGGTTCTAATTCAACACCTGTTTACGTAATGAATGGTAAGGAAATAGCAAATTTGAACAATGTAAACCCCAATGATATTGAAAGCATAAGTATATTGAAGCCAACGCCAAATGACAACTCATTGGTAATGCAATATGGCGATAAAGCTGTAAATGGGGTGGTAGTTATTAAAACAAAAAGCCCCGAAAAGAAACCGGATATAAAGCACTAACTATAAAAGCAATTTTAATTCGGCTGGTGTAACTTTCAACTGGTCTGCTTTTGGCAGGCGGCGGGTAAGTTCGCGCCAGTTGGGATCCATAGCATATATTTTTTTTAACATGGCGGCGGCCTGTTTAACGCCCTTATTGTTGGCAAGGGTAATTGCATGCCAATATTGCATTTCCAGGTTGGCAGGGAACATTTTTTCGGCAGCAGTATATTCAGCCATAGCGTTTGGCATGTTCCCTTTTTCTACCTGCAGGTCGCCATTGTTCATATGTTGATAAGCCCGTTGTAATGATAATAACCTCGCTAATTCCGGAATAGGGTTTGAACTGTCATCAACCCTAAGGTCAACCAGCTTATCGTCCCACGAATCTTTAACCGGTTTGCCCGAAACAACAATAAGCGCGGCTGATTGCTTGCCGCGAATATCCCCGCCTGCTGCCTGTGCTGCTTTGAGGCAGGCAACAACCCGTTCGGCAAGCGGTAAATTGGTATTCTTTAAAAACGCCTGCTGCATAGCTTTGCAAACCTTATCGGTAAGCATCATGTTTGATTGAACAGAATAATTTGCACCATGCAGATCGGTTGCATAATCAATGCATTTTTTACCTGTATATACCGCAGCTTCGCCTTTAGTATTTAAAAAAGCAACCTGCCTTACCTCGCGCCCGGGATCCTTACTCAGTAATTCATTAAGCGCATTTTGGGGTGATTTGCCCTGCTCAAGCAATGCCAAACCCAATGGGCCATAAGCTTTCCTGATAAATGATTGGGTGGCGACTACGCCCACACCTGATTTGCCCCATATAACCGAGGAGCCAACGCTAAACCAGTGACTTTGAACCGCTGCAGCCATTTCGCCGGTTACCGGATCGCGCGCAACTATTGAAAATGTATGTGCTAAAGGTTCAGTTGATTTATAAACCTGTTGTGCAGAACAATGCACACAAATTAAAAAAGTAGCAAGATAAAATAGCTTCGTCATATTAAAATAAACTAAATAATTAAGAGTAAAAATAATACTTATCGGTGAGCATTACTGCCGATAGCCCATTATATTTAATTGAATATTAGGTTTTTGAAGATTTGTTTTTTTATATTTATATAAAATAACCCCCCAAAATCACATGAACTGGAAACTCATTTTTCAATTATCAACCTTTGGATTGATAATGGCTTTTGCCACTGTGTCCCTCATCCCGGAAAAAATAGAATTTGCCTTTTGGATAGCGATTTTTCTTTTTTGCGCTTATGTTATTGCAAAGGTTTGCACCGGAAAATATTTTTTGCAGGGCTTTTTGGTAAGCCTGGTCAATTGTGTTTGGATCACAGCGGCTCACATCGCATTTTATAGTACTTATATTGCTAATCATCCAAATGCAGCACGCATGGCAGCACAATACCCTCTTTTGCCCAATCACCCAAGGCTGGCAATGCTAATCACAGGACCTGTTGCCGGGATTATATCTGGTTTAGTGTTAGGGATTTTCTCTTTCATCGCTTCAAAAATTGTTGTCAAAAAAGTGGTTGTCGGCTAAAACATATTGCCAGGATTTTTTATTGAATAAAGAGCCATACAATATAGGCATGGCTCTTTCAATTTTAAAAAGCTTTTAAATGACTTTGTAAACTTTAAGAATAAATCTTAATTTAGCGCCATAATATATTTAAGATGAAACCCTTTATATCAACAACATTCTACGGAGTTATGAATTATGCGGTAGCCATAACATTAATGGCTTCCCCCTGGTTATTTGGCTTTAGTCGTGGAGCAGCGTTTTTTCTGCCCCTGGTATTTGGATGGCTGCAGTTGATCATGGCAATTTTCAGTAAACACGAAATGGGTTTTATCAAAGTATTTCCTGTTGCTACACATTGCTTTTTTGATGTATTAGGCGGTTTCATTTTAATGACATCCCCTTTTATATATGGTTATTACCCACAAGTGGTTTGGCCGCAATTTCTTTTGGGCCTACTGGTAGTCCTACTGGGAATATTCACCAAACAATCGCCATTCACTGATGAGCCCCGTCACGTATTCCGCGACGGATTATTGGGTTCAACAGATGATATTTCCTAAGAAACAGTTATTTATTTAGCGGTGCATTTTGGGATTAAAAGCTATTAAGTGCCTTATGTTTTTGTGAATGGTCGAATCGTGGTCAAAACCATATTCTTCCTTGTTTAACGGCAGCAATAACTTTGATTTAACCAGTTTCAGAAATTCAAATAGCATTTCCTGTGCTGGGTGAGCCGATATAGTAGGATAGTATTCCTTCTCGATCTTTGTTTTTTCAACATCAGTAACCAAACTAAATTGCCATCCTTCCTGGTTGTTAAAACCAAATTCGCTAGCGCAATTTTTGAGGTCGTATACATATTCCCTTGCTTCAGACTCTACTGTTTTACTTATCATAGTGTGTTGTTATTTCTTCTTAATGGGTGCATTATCTAATTTAGATACCGATTTTTTACCAGACTGGTAGTCGGAAGGGGCTTTTTTGCCAAGCGGGTTAGCCGGCTTCTTTTTGTCCTTAATCATTTGTCTGTCCTTGCTCATGATGGTAGTATTTAATAGTTATTTTTTTTGTAAATCTTGTCGTTTGTAAAAAATAGCCTGACTTGGAAAGTAAAAAAAGGATTACTGAAACAGAATGGAGCAGTCCTTTGAAGACTATATTATTGATTTGACGTAAGATAAGCTTTAAATGGCGTTAAAAAAAGAATAACAAGAATATATTTCGCTATTGCAGATTGTTGCACGACAGAATATGCCGGTATTACAAAAAGAGGGGCTGCTTTTGTAAGCAGCCCCTCTTTCAAATGATATGTGTATTTGTTTAAAATAGTTTTTCGGCAGGCGGTGTTACGCCTTTTAAACGCAGGTAAACAACAGTTTGCCCGCGGTGATGGGTTTGGTGCTCAAACGCCTTATTAAACAAAACAGCACGCGGTAGTTCGCTTCCTCCGCCCTTCACCGTTTCTTGTAATTGGGCCTGGGTTAGGGCCTGTAATGAACCGATTACAAAATCATAGCTATCCATTACCGCTTTGGTAGTAGCCTCTTTTGTTTGCGCAACAGTTTTTTCGGCAGATTTCCCAAGTGGATTGGGTTTACCTATTCCGGTACTTACCAGGCCATAATTGCCGTCAGCCAGGTGCAGCATCTGGGCGGCAAATGTGCGCATTTCGGCTGTTGGTTTATAGCTGTAGCCATCTTCGGGCATAGCATCCAGGTACTCTTTAGTGTAAGCTTTGGCGCGCTGCCAGTCGGCAACCATTTGCGTGTTGCTAACCTGTGCATACACAGACGCACAGGTAAAAAATGTTACCATAATGGTAAAGATGAGTGATAATCTTTTCATAATTAGTTTGGGTTGGTTTACCATACGAAGTTATCAAATTATTATTTACTTCTGTTTCACTTATCTGATTTCATATAAAAAACCCCGGCATAAGGCCAGGGTTCACACACATTAACTATTATAAAACTGAACATAGTAGCCAATTTTATGGATAGCTTATTTCCTAAGTAAGGCACCTTTTGCCCCTGCTTGCCGTCGGGCAGGTTTTACCTTTATCCTCTATGAACATCCCATAGAATTACCGCAATTCAAGCATTTATAGCAAGTGCCGGAACGTATAGTAGTATGACCGCAAACGTTGCATGATGGGGCATCGCTTTGCACACCCATGCTCAGATCAAGGCTCATGCCTTGTTTTCTGCTGCTGGTATCTGCTGTTACTTTGACAGGAGCAGGCTCATATACATTGCTGGTATCGGGGTTTGTATCCTCATCGCCCATTTGCGGGTTGCCTACAACACCTCTTTGTTCAGTAATTACATGCACCAGGTCGGTACGATCAAGATATTCGTAACCAAGCATCCTGAAGATATAATCGATAATGGAAGTAGAACTCTTGATGTTAGCATGGCCAACTACCATACCGGCAGGTTCAAAACGGGTGAAAGTAAATTTCTCCACATATTCTTCCAATGGTACGCCGTATTGTAAACCAACAGAAATTGCAATGGCAAAGCAGTTCATCAATGAGCGGAAAGTAGCGCCTTCTTTGTGCATGTCCACAAATATTTCGCCCAATGTTCCGTCTTCATATTCGCCGGTGCGCACAAACACTGTTTGGCCGTCAATACTGGCCTTTTGTGTGTAACCACGGCGTTTGTATGGCAAACTCTTCTTTTGCACCACACGTGATAACTGGCGCATGAAGTTAGTATCTTTTGATTTTTCCATGATCGCCATGGCTGCTTCCAGCACTTGCTCTGGAGTAAGATCGCTTAACTTCACATTAGCGGCTTCGCCCAAAACTTCTTCAACAGTTTCCAATTTATCATCCGCGTCCTCTTTTTTGTCAGATTTGGTTGATAAAGGCTGAGAAAGTTTGCAACCATCGCGGTATAGCGCGTTTGCCTTTAAGCCTAAGCTCCATGATAAGGCGTAAGAATCTTTTATCTCTTCAACCTTAGCATCATTTGGCAGGTTGATTGTTTTTGAAATAGCTCCGGAAAGGAAAGGCTGAGCCGCTGCCATCATTTTGATGTGGCCATGCGCGTGAATGTAACGTTCGCCTTTAGCGCCGCATTTATTAGCGCAATCAAATATTGGGTAGTGCTCAGGTTTTAAATAAGGTGCACCTTCAATGGTCATTGTGCCACAGATGTACTCATTAGCTTCCGCTATTTGTTTCCGGGTGAAACCTAAAGAGCGTAATACATTAAAATCAGGCGCATTATATTGTTCAGAAGTGATACCTAAACGTTTAAGGCACTCTTCGCCTAACGACCAGATGTTGAATGCGAAGCTGATCTCGAAAGCTGAAACCAAGCCTTTATCCAATTTTTCCAGTTCGTCATTAGTAAAACCTTTTGCCTTAAGGGTATCCACATTAATATGCGGCGCTCCTATTAAGCTTGCAGATCCTTTAGCATAATTTACAATAGTGGTAACCTCATGTTCCTTGTAACCTAAATTGCTTAATGCTTCTGGTACAGCCTGATTAATGATTTTAAAGTAACCACCACCTGATAATTTTTTGAATTTAACCAATGCAAAATCAGGCTCAATACCGGTAGTATCGCAATCCATTACCAACCCGATAGTACCGGTTGGCGCTATAACGGTTGTTTGCGCATTGCGGTAACCATATTGCTCACCCATCTCAACCGCTTTGTCCCATGCGTTGCATGCTGCAGAAAGCAGGTAATCAGGGCAATATTTTTGGTCGATGCCCGGAGGATGGATTTCCAGTGCTTCGTAGTTCTCAGTAGAGTTATATGCTGCATAACGATGGTTGCGCATTACACGCAGCATGTGTTTTTTATTATCCTCGTACCTGCTGAAAGGGCCTAATTCGCGGGCAAGCTCTGCTGATGTAGCATAAGCAGTACCGGTCATGATAGCGGTGATAGCTCCGCCGATTGCACGTGCTTTGTCACTATCATAAGGGATGCCGTTAACCATTAAGGCCGAACCTAAGTTGGCATATCCTAAACCTAAAGTACGGTAGTCATATGACAGCTGAGCAACTTCTTTTGACGGGAATTGCGCCATCAATACAGATATTTCTAATACGATAGTCCATACACGGCAGGCGTGTTCAAATCCTTTTACATCAAATATGCGTGTTTTTGGATCAAAGAAATGGGCCAGGTTGATAGATGCAAGGTTACATGCCGTGTTATCCAGGAACATATATTCTGAACATGGATTAGAAGCATTGATGCGGCCACCTTCGGGGCAGGTATGCCACTCGTTGATGGTGCTGTCATATTGTACGCCCGGATCGGCACATGCCCATGCTGCAAAAGCGATATCATCCCATAGTTTTTGTGAGGATATAGTTTTTACGGTTTTACCGTTCATGCGGCCTTTTAATTCCCAATCCTTTCCATCTTTTAAAGCGTGGAAAAATTCATTAGGGATACGTACAGAGTTGTTTGAGTTTTGGCCGGATACAGTGCGATAAGCTTCACCTTCATAATCTGATGAGTAACCTGCAGCTATTAAAGCCGCAACTTTTTTCTCTTCTTCAACTTTCCAGTTTACAAAGCCTTCAATTTCGGGGTGATCCAGATCAAGGCAAACCATTTTGGCAGCCCTGCGGGTAGTACCGCCTGATTTGATGGCGCCGGCAGCGCGGTCGCCTATTTTAAGGAACGACATCAAGCCTGATGAGTAACCACCACCTGAAAGCTTTTCGCTTTCGCCGCGTATTTTAGAGAAGTTGGTACCAACGCCCGAACCGTATTTGAAAATGCGGGCCTCGCGAACCCAAAGGTCCATGATGCCACCTTCGTTCACTAAATCGTCGTCCACAGATAAAATAAAGCAGGCATGTGGCTGCGGACGCTCGTAAGCTGAAGTTGATTTGCTTAATACTTCGGTAACAGGGTCTACAAAATAATGTCCCTGTGGTTTGCCGGTAATACCATATGAGGTATGCAGGCCAGTATTGAACCACTGCGGTGAGTTTGGCGCTGCCAACTGGCCAACAATGGTGTAAACTATTTCATCATAAAATATTTCAGCGTCTTTTTTTGAAGCGAAATATCCATATCGAACACCCCAGTCTTTCCAGCAATTAGCCATACGGTGGGCAACCTGCTTAATGCTTTTTTCGGAACCTGTTGTGCCATCCGGTTGCGGGACCATTGCCTTGCGGAAATACTTTTGGGCAAGTATATCTGTCGCGACTTGTGACCATGAAGCCGGAACTTCAACGTCATTCATTTCAAATACAGCATCACCCGAAGGGTTGCGTATAACTGACGAACGCTTTTCATATTTGAACAGGTCATATACGTTCTTTCCGTCTTTACTAAAGTACCTGTCTACTTTAAGTCCTTTTCCGCCCGGAGCGGCTGATTTTTTTGAAATGTTCTTGCCCATATCTATATGTCTACTAAGTTATTATAGTGTTAAAAAATCCTTAGGGGTTTTTAACCAAATTTATTGTTCTTGATGACCGGATTCAATTCAGAGTTTTCCACATGATGTGGAGTCGAACCTTATTATCATTATTCTGTTATTATAAATTGCTGCATCACAGCATATTGTGCGTGTGGAAAACTAAAAATTGCAAATTAATTCAAAGTTTTTGAGTTAATTTTGTTATGTTTTTCAATTAATATGAAGATACCCTCATAGAGCAAAAATTTGGCCATTTAGGGTTTGGAAGAAAAAATAAAAGAGGGGTTTTGCCCTCTTTAAAAACTAATAATAATTAAACCATCGTGTCGTTGTAGGTTATTATAACGAACACCAAAATTAATCAGATATGAAAGTATTGAGAATTTATTGGGATTATTACTTTGTAGACCTGGATAAACTATTTTTGAAGGTTTGCGCGGCTGAAATATATTAACTTTCAGTGAGCATTTGATTGTATTAATTGGGTGAGTAGTTAGACATAGTTTAACTTAATCAACTACTCGCCCAATTTTAACTTAAGCAATCGTTATTCAACCACACTCACCTTAAGCATATTGGTTTTGCCTTGCTTATAGATAGGCACAGCCGCTGTATTAATTATTACATCACCTACTTCTATCAGGTTTTCGGATTTAAGAATATTGTTTACATCGCTGATAGTTTCATCTGTGCTCTCCAGTTTATCATAATAAAACGCACGTACACCCCAAACCAGGCTTAAAGCATTCAACAGGTTTTTGTTGGATGTAAATATATAAGTACTTGCTTTTGGCCTGTGGCTTGATATTTCGAACGCGGTATAACCAGATACTGTCATAGAAACTATGCCCACTGCATTGGTATGTTCTGCCAGGTAAACAGCTGAACCACACAAAGCATCGCTAAGGTAATTGGCCGGTGCAGACGGGGTTGTTGGTTCAATTGTAGTATTATAAGTATAACCAAGCTCTTCAACGTTCTTTACAATTTTGGCCATCGTTTCGATCACGATCACCGGGAATTCACCAACCGAAGTTTCACCGCTTAGCATTACGGCATCCGCACCGTCTAATACAGAATTGGCTACGTCATTCACCTCAGCCCTGGTAGGACGTGGCGTGGTGATCATAGATTCGAGCATTTGGGTGGCAACAATTACCGGTTTTGATGCAGCACGGCATTTCCGGGCTATCATTTTTTGTAATAAAGGCACTTCTTCCAGCGGCATTTCAACACCAAGATCACCACGGGCTACCATTACACCATCAGTTGCAGCTATAATAGCATCAATATTATCAATAGCTTCAGGTTTTTCTATTTTTGCGATCACCCTGGCCGATTTGCCACTGCGGGCAATTATACGCTTCAATTCTACAATATCTTCGCCGGTACGAACAAATGAAAGGCCTATCCACTCTACATCATTCTGTAGGGCGAATTCAAGGTTGATCAAGTCTTCTTCAGTTAAACTCGGGATAGAAACTTTGGTATTGGGCAGATTGACACCTTTGCGTGATGTTAATATACCACCATGTACTATTTCGCAAAGAACAGTATCTTTTTTGTTGGTCTCAATTACCCGCATCTGGATCTTTCCATCGTCAAGCAATATGATCTCATTAGCTCTTACATCCTGCGGAAAAGTTTCATAGGTAATATATATCTGGTTATCATCACCAATACATTCATGTGTAGTAATATTGATACGTGTACCGTTTATAAGATGAATACCACCATCTTTTACTAACCCGATGCGGATTTTTGGCCCCTGCAAATCGGCAAGGATGCCTACATTTATTTTATATTGTTCGTTAAGTTCACGAATTGTATCGATCGTTTTTTGATGATCTTCGGCTTTTCCGTGCGAAAAATTGAGGCGGCATACATTTACACCAGCCCTTATCATGGATAATAAAATGTCTTTATTAGTTGATGCCGGACCCATTGTGGCGACAATTTTAGTACGGTTGTAAGATAATTTCATATATATCAGGTTAAAAACAGGCTCTATTTAATTATAAATTAGTGTAATGGATACACTTCTAAAATTTGGCGCTAAAATAAGAGATTTTCGCGTGATTTAATTTTTTTTGGATCAATCTTTACTGCAGCAACAATTTCGGGTATCCGGTTAAGGGTAGTTATCAGCTTATCCAGGTCGTCATCATCAATATAATTTTTTATCATTAAAAAATAATCGGCCTTTCGCATTTCGGGCACAAGGTAGCCATCTGATCCCTTATTGGCTATAAAAAAAAAATCTGTGTCGCTTGCTTCCCAATGATATTGATATAATGAAAAAAATACGAGCCCAGACCCCTGCAGAATATCTACTTCAAGATCATCACTTTTTGAAAAATTGAAGCTTAAATATTTATTTATGAGGTAGCAAATACGGTAATCTTTCAGTGATGTTGTGATGGCAATCAAAACAAAATCAAGATCGATCTCAAACTTTAAAGTTTTCCTGTTCAAAATCACTACTTTTACGCCGTCAAAAATACAAATTGAAACCCTAGCAATAAAATATTGTTACTTGTTATTACAAAAGTTTTTAGATTTGATATTTGATATAATTTATTTTTCTTTGCACTGAATTTTTATTAATCATTAAACCATTAAGAGTATGTCTGATATCGCTTCAAGAGTTAAAGCTATTATCGTAGAAAAATTAGGTGTTGACGAAAGTGAAGTAACACCTGAAGCTAGCTTCACCAACGATCTTGGTGCTGACTCGTTAGACACCGTGGAATTAATCATGGAGTTTGAAAAAGAATTTAACGTGGCTATTCCTGACGATCAGGCTGAAACTATAGGTACAGTAGGCCAGGCTATCGCTTACCTTGAAAAAAACGTTAAATAAGCTCCCCAATTTTACTAAATGGAGTTTAAAAGAGTAGTAGTAACCGGGCTTGGAGCACTTACTCCAATTGGTAACAGCGTTCCTGAATATTGGAATTCTTTGATCAATGGGGTAAGTGGCGCCGCCTTAATTAAGAGTTTTGACACCACAAAGTTCAAGACCAAATTTGCTTGTGAGGTAAAAAACTTTGACGCGGATGCGTTTTTGGGCCGAAAAGACGCCCGTAAACTTGATCCGTTTGTTCAATATGCCTTATTTTCAACTGAAGAAGCTGTAAGAGATGCCGGTGTGGATTTTTCAAAACTGGACACCAGTCGTATAGGTGTGATATGGGGATCGGGTATTGGAGGATTGAAAACATTTTTAGACGAGGTAGTTAACTTTGCAAAAGGTGACGGTACGCCACGTTTTAATCCGTTTTTTATTCCGAAGATGATAGCAGATATTGCTCCGGGCCATATATCCATCAAATATGGGTTGCGCGGACCAAATTTCACTACCGTATCTGCCTGTGCTTCATCCAATAATTCGCTTATTGATTCATTTAACTATATCCGTTTGGGTAAAGCTAATATGTTTATAAGCGGAGGATCGGAAGCCATTATTAATGAGGCCGGTATAGGCGGATTTAACGCAATGCATGCTTTATCAACCAGAAATGATGATCCTGCCACAGCATCCCGTCCATTCGATCTTGATCGTGATGGATTTGTTGCCGGTGAAGGCGCAGGTACAATCATTTTAGAAGAATTGGAACATGCCAAAGCACGCGGAGCAAAAATTTATGCTGAAATGATTGGCGGAGGCATGAGTGCCGATGCTTATCACATGACGGCTCCTCACCCTGATGGTTTAGGCGCAGCCCTGGTAATGAAGGCCGCATTAGAAGATGCCGGTTTAAAACCATCTGATATTGATTATGTGAACGTTCACGGAACATCAACTCCTATTGGTGACCCGCAGGAAGTTAAAGCTATACAAGATACTTTTGGTGAGGATGTTTACCGTATAAATATCAGCTCGACCAAATCAATGACTGGGCATTTACTGGGTGCGGCCGGTGCAGTTGAGGCAATTGCAGCTATACTAGCACTTAAAAATAATATTATACCGCCAACTATAAACCACTTTACTGACGATCCGGCTTTTGATCCAAAAATAAACTTTACGTTTAATACTGCTCAAAAAAGAGAAGTTAGGATAGTTCAAAGCAATGGATTTGGTTTTGGAGGCCATAATGCTTCAGTAATATTTAAAAAGTACGAAGATTAAATATATTGAATGCCAATTAGAAGGTTTTACAAATTATATTTATCGCCAAATCGAAAATACGTAAAATCATTAAAGAATTTACTTGGCTTTGTGCCGGGTAATTTGTCTTTATACAGGTTGGCATTTCGGCATAAATCTGTCGCCACAAATGTAAAAAAAGGAGTAAAGAACAGTAACGAACGTCTTGAATTTCTGGGCGATGCGGTATTGGGAAGCGTTGTGGCCGAAGTGCTTTTTAAGCTATATCCTTATGAAGATGAAGGTTTTTTGACCGAGTTGCGGTCAAAGATCGTAAATAGGGTAAACCTTAATCAACTCGCGCGAAAACTTGGTTTTGAACAGTTGATACAATATGATAACCGCATGGTAAACTCCGCGCGGCAGGGTTCGTTATTAGGAGATGCTTTTGAAGCCCTGGTAGGTGCCGTCTATTTGGATAAAGGCTACGATTTTACCAGGAATTTTTTGGTAAACCATATCATTAAATCGCACATCGATATCCATAAACTGGAGCAAACAGAAACCAATTTTAAGAGTAAACTGATAGAATGGTGCCAGCGTCATGGTAAGGATATTACTTTTGAACTGATAGAGAACAAGGATGGCGAGAGTAATAAGCTGTTTACCGTACAGGCCAGCATTGATGGTGAAATAATGGGCCAGGGTAAAGAATTCAATAAAAAGAATGCGGAAAAACTCGCTGCAGAAAAGGCTTGTGAGGCGTTAGCCATATAATTTCGAGTATTCGAATGCCTCGGGCTTATTGTAAAAGCTTATAATTTAGCATTGCTTTATTTAAAAGATCAGGTTCTGCCTAATATAATTTCTGCAATTTACCTTCGGGCTTATCCTTGTTTTTCTGGTAATAATCAAACGATTTTTTGATATACATAATCAACTGGTAATCGTTCCATTCTTTCAGGTCTTCAAAAGAAGGAGTATATATTTCCATGAATTTCTGCGCATCATCATCAGATTGTTTGGTAACACTTTTTACCAATTCCTTAGTATATCTCCTACGCACTTCGCTATATTCCAGTTCGTTTTTTGTGAAAGCGGCAAACCTGCGCGCGTTATTAGGCGTTTTTCCAAATAATTCATAAAGACCGGTTAGGGGCGAATTAATAAATGACAGGGCAGGCGGCTTACCGTTATAAAAAGTGCCCTGGCTGCGATACTGGCGCATTACCTCGTTTAATTCCTGCTTTTTTGTTTGATCTTTTATAGTTACCTGGTTAAGCTGAATAACGGGCTGCAAATAAACAGCCAGGTCATCTGCATTAATTACAAATCTTTTTTGAGAAGTATAGTCATCTTTTGTGATCAGCAGGGTATCGCCAAGTGTGGCCTTAATGCTGAATCCGCCTAATTCATCACTCATCATTATTACTTTACTGTTCAAATCTGTGATTACAGCCTGTGATATTCGTCCGGACGCATTCTTTTTAAAGACGATCCCTTTGATATTCAGAACCTGTGAGTAAGCAAAACTACCAATACAGCAGCAGCAAATAACGATAAGAAATATTTTAAAATATAAACGCATCCCGGGCTAAACCGTAAAATTAGGGATTGTATATTGTAAAAAATGTAAAAAGATGTTAAATATGGTTTTAAACGCTAAATATGAATTAAGAGGCATAATTACTAATTCGGCAAATCAATAATTCAAAAAACATATCTTTGCGCATGTTAAAATCAATGACAGGGTATGGAATTGCCAGCTTTGACTCAGGCAGTACAAAATATACTGTTGAAATTAAATCACTGAATAGTAAATTCCTCGAGCTCTCCTTACGTTTACCCAGGGCCTTTTCTGAAAAAGAATTTCAGTTGCGTAATGAATGTAATAAGCAAATTGAACGCGGAAAGGTAAACTTATCTATCAATGTAGAGCAAGCAAGTTCTACAGTAAAGGCAGCTGGAATTGATACAGCGTTGTTAAGAAACTATTATAATCAGTTAAAAGCGGTTAGTGCCGAGCTAAATGAGCCTGCAAATAATTTGCTGCAGTTGGCGCTTGGCTTGCCCGAAGTAGTAAAATACGAGGAAGATATTGTATCCGAAGAAGAATGGAAGGTGGTAGAAAAAACTTTTCAGCAGGCTTTGACAGCTTTTCAACAATTCAGAGCCGATGAAGGTAATGTATTGGAGCAGGATGTAAAATATCGTATTGGCATCATCCTGAAAAATCTGGAACTGGTTGAAGTGGAAGAACCTAAACGTATTCCACTGATAAAGGAAAGACTGAACCAGTTTTTAAAAGATGCGGTAGATCGTGAAAGTATTGACCAGAACCGCTTTGAGCAGGAATTGATCTATTATATTGATAAGCTTGATATTACTGAAGAGAAGATTCGCCTGAAAAGCCATTGCGACTATTTTATTGAAACCCTGAAGAATGCAGACGCGAACGGTAAAAAATTGGGTTTCATTTCGCAGGAAATTGGTCGCGAAATAAACACACTCGGCTCAAAGGCCAACGATGCCAATATTCAGAAACTGGTGGTTGGCATGAAAGAGGAACTTGAAAAAATAAAAGAACAGTTATTAAATGTTTTATAGTCATTAGTTCATTTATTTAATGGTTCATTTGTTTTATACGGTAAACCATTGCGTTAATGAACCAGTGAGCTAATGACCAAATGAACTAATGAACCAAAACGGTAAACTTATCATATTTTCGGCACCATCAGGGGCGGGTAAAACTACTATAGTACAGCATTTGCTTACTAAAATACCCGAACTTGAATTTTCTATTTCGGCTACTACACGCAAAGCCCGCGGTGATGAAAAGGATAAAAAGGATTATTATTTTATAAGTAAAGAAGAATTTTTACACCTGATAGCCAAAAAGCACTTTGTAGAATTTGAAGAAGTGTATTCCGGGACATTTTATGGTACGCTACGTACTGAAATTGAGCGGATATGGAGAAAAGGCAAAACAGTAATTTTTGATATTGATGTGGAAGGTGGCCTGCACCTGAAACGTAAATATGGAGAAATGGCCCTGGCTATTTTTGTTCAGCCACCATCACTTGAGGTTTTGAAGGAACGATTGGCAGGAAGGGGAACTGACAGTGAAGAGAAATTGCAGGAACGCTTTAAAAAAGCGACAAAAGAATTGAATTATGCTCCGCAATTTGATATTATCCTAAAAAATCACGATCTTCAAACGGCATGTGCTGAGGCTGAGGAATTGGTGAAAAACTTCATAAAACCCCTGGTCCCCTAAAGGAAATACTTAATAGTCCATATTTAAGGGCAGGGGCTAAACTGCAAACTGATGAAAGTAGGTTTACTCTTTGGGTCATTTAACCCCATCCATATAGGACATTTGATCATTGCCAACTACATGGCCAACTATACCTCGCTTGATAAGGTTTGGTTGGTGGTATCGCCGCAAAATCCTTTAAAAAAATACGGCGACCTGATTAATACTTATGACAGGCTTGAAATGGCCCGCCTGGCCACCGATAATTCCCAAAATATTGCAGTAAGCGACGTAGAGTTAAGATTGCCGCAACCTTCTTATACCATTGATACACTGGTACATCTTAAAGAAAAATACCCCGAGCATGAATTTGCCATCATAATGGGATCTGATAACCTGGGTACACTGCACAAGTGGAAGAACTACAAACTAATACTGCGTGATTACAGAATTTACGTATACCCGCGGCCGGGATATGAGAATGCGGAATTTGCGTCGCACCCCTCGGTAACTATTACAATGACCCCTTTAATGGAGCTTTCCGCCACGTTTATCCGAAAATCATTGTCTGAAAAAAAGAACGTCCAGTACTTTGTTCCTGATGCCGTGCTCGAGTTTATAGAGAGCAAGAGTTTGTACAGGAACGGATAATTATTTATTTCCTGAACTTATAACTTTAAGAGGTTTAACGCCGTAGAAGGATGTTTAACCGATTTGGCAATATTATTATGCAGCTCTCAAAAGATAACTTACAATACTTTGTTAACAACATGGCTGAAAAGATCGATGTTCTAGAACTTTTCGATAAGCTATTATTGATGGCCAAGATAGAGCATTCAACCCATCACGAGGCTGTAAATGTCTCTTTTAAAGAGGATGAGTTAGAAAATGAAATTGATCTCTGGGGATAAACTTTAGTTTCTAAACCCTAAATTCTAAAGCTCCTTTCTTCCTTCCGCTTAGCCCAAATAAAATCTTATTTTTGCTCCCGTGAGCGAAAGAACCATCCTTAAACTGCAATTACCTACCGACCCGCTTTGGGTGAAGAATGTGGTGGAAAGCAATATAAAAGAAATACTTACAGACCATGCTTTTTGCGAACAAAAGGCAGCAAGCAACGCCATTACGCTGATCGTTCAAAATCCAAACTTATCAGACCTGGTACAGGAAATGATTGCATTGGCACAGGAAGAAATGGATCATTTTAAACGGGTACATGATATTATTTTAGAACGCGGATATGTTTTGGGCAAAGAGCGTAAGGATAATTACGTAAATGAGTTGCGGAAATTCATCATCATTGGCGGCAGCCGGGCAGATCAACTGGTTGACCGTTTGCTTTTTTCGGCTATGATAGAGGCCCGCAGCTGCGAACGTTTTAAAGTAATGTCGGAACATATTAATGACCAGCAATTATCTGAATTTTATCACGAACTGATGATAAGCGAAGCAACGCATTACAGTACTTTTATCCGCCTGGCCAGAAAGTATTGTGATGGAATTGATGTAGAAAAACGCTGGAAAGAATTTTTAGCTTACGAAGCGCAGGTGATACAAAACTATGGTAAGAGCGAGTCCATACACGGATAGTTCTTAAATTATACCCACCACGTTTTTTAAATAATTATCCATCATACCAATATCCACCACATCATTCATATAACCGATATACATATCTGGCCGTACAATGATGCCTTTTTGCCGGTGCGGGTCGGCTTCGAGGGCATTAAAAACTTCCACGTTTTTACCAGAGGGAGGCAGGTAAAAGAAATTTAAAATGCTGGGATATTTGTTGGTTATCCATTTGGCGAGGGTAAATAAATATAATTCATCAAATTTCCCTAAAATAATGAGCGTAAAGCCGGGCTTGCTGCACCACTCGTGCAGGTCGGTTGCTATTTCTTTTTTCTCATCAAATACCTTTAAATAGGGGAGCCTGTCGCCTGCTTTTATTTGCGTTCCCTTGCTCAAATGCAGATTAACATTGCTATCGCGATAAGAAATACCAATTTGCGAAACTGCTTTAAAAAATAAGGCTCTTAACTTTTTACTTTTCCATGCGGTATTTAAAACTTTAGGTAATATCCATTTCTTAATCAGGTCAATAAACCAATTGGTTGACATGATAATGTTAAATGCCTTATCGGTAGTGTTTAATAAAGCTTTTGCCACAGGCATACGTTCGGTGGCGTAGCTATCCAGAATGTTTGCCTTTATATGGCCATTGATTACACCTGCCAGCTTCCAGGCCAGGTTGTAGGCGTCCTGCAAACCGGTATTCATTCCCTGGCCGCCAACCGGTGAATGGATATGTGCCGCATCGCCAACCAGGAAACACCGCTGATCGCGAAATTTCTCAGCCATCCGATGATGCAGTTTATAGGTGGTAAACCAATTATTCTCCACTATTTTTATGGTTGACATGGTAAGCTCCGATAAATAAGGTAAAATATCTTCCACTTTAATATCTTCCCTTTCGCCAAATTGCGCAGGCAGATTACCAATTATGCGATAGCAGTCGTCTTCGGGCATAGGGAAAAAACCGGCAAGGTCTTGCTTACCAAGATATAGTTGAACAGTATCTCCGGTTAAAAAAGTAGTGTCTAGTTTCAAATCAGCCAGATAAAAAAAGCTCGGGTAGGTATCCCCTTTAAAAGGTATTTGCAATTGTTTGCGCACTGTACTGTGTGCCCCATCTGCCCCGATAACCCAATCGCACTTTAAAGTGTGTTCGCCACCATCATTCTTTAATTGAGCTTCTGCACCATCAGTTTTTTGCTGTAATGAAATTAAACTGGTATTCCAATAAACCGGGCAGCAATTAAGTGTTAAATATTCGAGCAATAACCGTTCATTCTTGCTTTGCTGATAGAGCAATACATATGGATAGGCGGTTAACCCATCGCCTGCATTATTAAATGACAGGGATGATACCTGCTTCCCATCCTGGTTAAAAGAAATGCCTTTTGTCTGCTTCCCATGGGTAATTACCTTATCTACAACACCCATTTGCCGGTAAATCTCCAGTGACCTGGCCTGCACGGCCAACGCGTTTGAATAACTGGTGGGACCTTGTTTATTGTCGATAATTATGGGCTGAATGCCATAGCGCAGTAATTGAGAGGCCATCATTAAACCAGATGGTCCGGCGCCTACGATCAATACTTTTGTATGTTGTTCAGTAACCGGCATTTAAATCAGGAACAAAATAATAGAAAAATAGTTGGACGTTTATGCAGATCGGGCACCTTTTGCTTCCAATCAGTAATGGTTTTGGTTTGCACAAATTCATTGGCCGAGGTAAGGTCACATGCAATGCAAAGCTTTGTTTTAGGGGCGCACGTTCTCAAAATCTCTTCCAGCATTGGATTATTGCGGAAAGGGGTTTCAATAAATAGCTGGGTTTGATTATGCTGCCGGGAAAGCGCCTCCAATTCTTTAATTCTTTTACCGCGCTCGATTTTATCAATAGGTAAATAACCATGAAAAGTAAAGCTTTGCCCGTTAAAACCCGAGGCCATTACAGCCAGCAGGATAGAACTTGGCCCAACCAAAGGAACTACTTTTATACCCCTCCGGTGCGCCTCGGCAACAATTTCTGAACCGGGATCGGCTACGCCGGGGCAACCGGCTTCGCTCATTAAACCAACATCATTGCCCGCAACTAATCCTATAAAAAACTCGTTAATAGGGGTATCGCGGCTATGTTTACCATAATCATGAATAGTTAACTCGCTTTGCGGTGTTTTTAAGCCAGCTTCCTTTAAAAAGCGGCGGGCGGTTTTTTCGTTTTCTACAATATATTCTTTTACCTGGTTAATGGTATCAACCAGGTAAGGAGTAAACGATTTGGATGCTGCCTGTTCGGCAAGCGGTACGGGTACTAAATAAAGAGTTCCTAAAGGCATATTGCAAAGTTGCCTTTTTTGTTGTAATTTAAGCTATCCAAAATTTGTTTGCGTATGAAATCATTAGGCATCAATTGGTTTATAGAGGGTTCGATAGATTTCGAGCATAAAAAATACATCCTGCTTGATTATCTTCAGGAGATCAACCGGCACTTTGACAGCAGTAAATTGTATCCTAATTTGGCCGACCTGATATTCCATTACAATAATTTGTTAGATTTTAAACGAAACAAAACCGTTTTACAGCAGGCTTTTCCGCAGCGAATGACCAAGGCTGATATCGAAGCTATCAAGCTAACTTATCAGAAAATTATACAGGACGATAGCTCGATGCAGGAGATAGAAACCATTATTTCGTACGCTTTGCACAAAATGGACCCTGCCATACAGATAGGTAAGGAAATATACGACTTTGTTGAAAGCCGGTTAAATATTGATCCTGTTGGCCTTATCCCTTTGTTGCCATACAACGGTTATTTTTCATTGCGGAATGGTAACCAACGTACTAACTGGGTTTATGAGTACCAAATAACCATTTTTGAAAATAAGGATGACAAATTCAGGGGAATAAATATCCAGTTTGTAGATACTTATGAGCAAAGTATTATCAACACGCCCGAATCTATAAAGCTTGATCTGATCAGCAAACGTAAACATTTGCCAAACCCGGCAGTATATTATGTGCAAAGTGATATCAGTTTTCCGCTGGAGCAAACCTTGCTGCCCGTAGCTAAACGAAGTTTAGTTAAATATATATCAAGCGCGGCGTAAGACGGGGAAAATATTACATAATATTCTAACTGAACCCCATTACGCAATAAGTAATTCTTTTTTTGCGCTTGAAGTTGATATTCTTGAGCGCATTGTCAAGTAAAGGATTACCTGTAACCAAGGTCAGAGTACGAACTTTCGAAAAACGGATATCTCCGTACATACGATAACTATGCCCCCGGGTACTACCCATAAAATATTCCTGTGCCTTGAGCGGTATTCTCTTCGATCCATTTATGATCATATAGCATTCATTGGTATTGAGCCGGGCCGCGGTAGCTATTCTTAGAGTGTTTAAGGAGTCCCTTACTTTTTTATAATCATTGCTATCAATGGCCAAAGTCATAAAGTGGCCAGTATTGCATTTGATGTTAATATCCAATATAAACTGATGGTCGCGCTTATAGAAAATATCTACCAAACCAACTGGCACAACCGGTAAATATGGGGGGCCTGCTAAAAGGGGTACACCAATGCCATTGCTTGTGATTACTGTACCAATATTTTTACCGGAAGTATCTGAAATTTCGATTTGGCTACGAACCATTTTAAAATAGCCGTCTTTATCTTTTATAGTATGATGGGAAGCATTAGGAACGTAATAGTATTGCTTACTAACCAGTGAACAACCCGAGATTCCAACAATGAATAAAAAGAAAATAAAGTATTTCATTAATATTCCTTTTCTGAAAAGCATTAGGATCTAAGCGCCTGCTTAGATACAGGCGGGCTATAAAAGAAGTAATATACTATATTAATAGCTTATCCCTTTTCTTTCAGTGCAAAGAACGCTGGTTTAAGGAGTTTATTATTAATTATTTAGCTTCCTTTTTATACTCGTCATTAAGTCCGGCAAGCACTTCTTTTGTTACGTCAAGGCTTTCATCGCCATATAGCATAGATGGGTTGGCTTTTGAGTAAGTAAGGACAATTTTATAGCCTTTAAGCTTGGTATATGTTTTTAGATAAACAGAGATACGATCGTATAATTTTGAATTTTGATCTGCGCTTTCGTCCTGTAACTGCTTGCTGGTATTTTGGTTAAGCGCCTCCAGGTCCTGTTGTTTTTTTGCCAAACGCTTTTCAGTGGCGGCCTTTTGCATAGGTGTTAAGGATGATGCGCTTTTTTGATAAGTGGCTACTTCCTTTTGGAATGCCTGTCCCTTTGCAGTAATTTCTGCCTGTGCTTTTTGCGAAAGGTCCTGCAATTTTAATTTTACTGCTTTAAAATATTCGTAATTATTAACCAGTGAATCTGAATTAACAAAAACGACGGTAGCTACCAGTTTATCTGCAGGCAAGCTTTGCGCTCCGGCAACAAGTGAAGTTAATATAAAGGCGAGGGTGATGAACAAATACCTCATATGTTTTACTGTTTGGTTTTAAAATTTAAAAGCTGCGAATTTACATCTTAAAATTTTAAATAAACAATTTGCCCCCTCTAAATCTCTTCCGGCAGGGAAGACTTGAAAAAAACATTCATCAATTAAACTGTACATTATTAGAAGTGAAATCAGATTCCGCTAACAAAAAGATTTTGGTTGAGCTTATTTCAACTTCAAAAGCGCTTCTTTTATTCGTGGAATTAAATTCTGTATATCCTCCAAAGTACTTGCGCCCACTGATGCCCTGAACCAGTTTACATCATCTTCGGTACCGAATGCTGAGAATGGAACTAATGCCACCTTAGCCTCTTTAATTAAATAGGAATTGATATCTATTGAGTTTTTCAACAAATCGCCATCAGGAGTTGTTTTACCAGCATAATCCACCTTTACGGTTAAGTAAATTGCGCCCATTGGCTCAATGGCGTCTACATTAAAACCTTCAGATTTTAGCTCCTGAAAGCCCTGGTATAAAGTATTCAGACTATTCTGAATGTTTGATTTAATATCGGCCAGGTAGCTGTTTACTTCAGTTTCCTGTTTAAGGAACTTCGCCATAGCTACTTGTTCTGCCTTAGGCGACCAGGCACCCATGTGGCCTACAATGGCTTTCATGTTGGTGATAATGTTTGCCGGACCAAAGCCCCAGCCCACACGCACACCTGTTGAAGCAAAGCATTTGGAAGCGCCATCAATAAAGATCACGTAATCTTTTAATTCAGGCCGCAGGGTAACCGGATTAACATGCTCATGATGGCCAAAGGTTAATTGCGAATAGATCTGATCGTAAAGCAAATACAAAGGTTTTTCGCCCTCAGCGCGACTTTTATTTTCGGCTATAACCAAATCACATATTTCTTCCAGGTCCTTTTTGGTAAACATGGTGCCGGTTGGATTTAGCGGAGAGCATAAAGCCAGCAAAGCCGCCCCTTTAATATGCGGACGTATCTCATCGGCCGTAGGCATAAAATTATGTTCAGCACGGGTTTGTATGGTCACCGCTTCAGCGCCCGTTAAATCGCAGTAGTGATTATTATTCCACGAAGGAGCAGGGAAAACCACCTTATCGCCGGGGTCAACCACAGCCAGAAAGGTTGAATAGATCAATGGCCTTGAACCGCCCGAGATCAATATCTGGTTAGCATTATAATCTAAATGATACCTGTTTTTGATAAACTCAGAAACACTTTCGCGCAGGTTGAGCATCCCGTCAGCTGGCGGATAATTGGTTTGATTATCATTATATGCATCAATTATACCCTCTTTTAGCGCTGTGGGTATAGGATAGATGTTGGCGTCAAAATCGCCTATAGTTAAATTGGCAATGTTTTGTCCCTGCCTTTTTAACTCGTTTATTTCTCCGGCTATTTTTATAATTTCAGAACCTCTTAAATTCTGGGCTAATACAGATACAGTCATAATGATAGATGTACAAATTTCAGATGTGCAAATATAGATAAAAGGTTAAAGGCGAATGTTTCAATAAAAACAGAATTCAATAAACCAACTTTCACCTTTATCCTGGTATTAAAGATATGCCTTACGCAGTTTAATGATGCGCACCCAATGCAATACCTTCATAATAGGGTAAACCGGGTCGAACTCGAACCATTTAGCTGCAAAATTAGCGCTATTAGGGCGTTTATGATGATTATTTTGAAATAATTCTCCCAACATTAAAAAATCAAAGGGGGTAGTGTTTTTTGATTTATCATTATTGTCGAAATTGGCATAACCATACTTGTGGCCGCACCAGTTTACTATGGCGCCCTGAATAGGGCCCATCAGAAAATGGATAGGTAACAGTAAAAACATCCACCAATGTGTTGCGAAGGCAACATAAAAGGCAACGTATAATCCAATAAATAGTAAGCGTGATACCATTGTAGACCCCCAATAATCCACTAAACGCCACTCTGGATAGTTGCCTTTAAATTGTGCATCGGGCTCCTTTAATCGTTTTTCATAAAGCTTATAACTCTGTGCGGTACGCCACATCATTTGAAAAACATCCGTAAAAAAATGTGGCGAATGCGGGTCTTTCTCGGTATCACTGAAAGCATGGTGCTCGCGGTGCATAATAGCGTAGGCGCGTGGGTTTAAAAATGACGATCCCTGGCAAATAAATGTCAGGATATGAAAACAGCGTTCGTAAAATTTGTTAGTCGTAAACATCTTGTGAGATGCGTACCTGTGCAGAAAAAATGTTTGAAAAAACAATGACAGGAACCAATGGCAAAGGAAAAATATTAAAATAATCACTTAACGAAGAGAATTAACAGCGTAAAAAATTATGCTGTAAAGATATGAATTATTAATGTTTTGTGCGATTGAAAAAAATCAAGTTAAAGTTTCTTCCTGAAGAAAAATACTTTTATATCCGGTTTTGAACTGAGTATAACTGGTTTCATCAACGTTAAAGCTGACGTTAAAAAGCGCGCTTTTAGCTTATTCATTTCTTTGTCGGCCATTATTCTTTCCTTTAAGCTTGGGAAATCTAAGGAGTCGAGGTCTAAAGCACTGATCTCTGATAAGCCATGCTTGTTTAGAAGCATTTTCATGTTCTTATCATTAAAATAATTCATGTGCGGGCTGTGGAAATTGAATTGCCACAACCTTGTTAAATAGCTGCTGATGCCAAATTTGTGCATCAAAGTTGCCATGTTGTAGAAAAACCCGGTGCTCATCGGCAAATTGATAATAAGCAGGCCATCATTACTAAGATCCTTTTTTAGGTTTTCAACCAAATCGTTTATATCCGGAATATGCTCAAATACATCATTGAAAATAATAAAGTCATAACCGCCATCCTGTATAGCATTTACATCGGGGTAAAAACCATATAAAACATTTAAATTGTTTTCCTCGTGGTAGCTTTTGTATATTATCTCAGGCTCTATGCCAATACAGCTAATATTATTTTCTTTACAAGTTTGCAGCCACCAGCCATTACCGCTGCCAATTTCGAGGCCTTTTATATTGTTGAAATTCTTTCCGAAAAGTTTTCTGAGCTCCTTGATAATAGTTGCAAAGTTTTTTAAGCGCAGATTTTTAAGACCAATATCGCGCGAATCCGATTCCAAGCTCGACTGAAAGGAATATTCAAACTTGGCATCGGAGTTAAACAGGCCACAGTTTGAACATTTATACACATTAAACTTTAACCGGTATTTTAGTTTTAGTGGACTACCGCAAACCGGGCAGGATAAATTACTCATTGGATTTTCGGTTTTATAGCTTGTTATTCTTTTTTATCTAAATGCTTGTTAAATTGTTCTTTCAGCAACGAAATTTCCTGGGCCAGTTTCTTATTGTCATTATGCAGCTTGGAGGCCACCACACTCAAATGCAGCAAGTAGATCAGGATTGCAAAAATGAATCCTGTAAATACCAAATTGGGGGCCTGGTAAACACCTGTTATTCTGGCCAGCACTTCGAGCCCGTTTCGCCAAAAGGAAAACAGCATCAAAAAAACGGTGCATATTACCCATACAATGGCGTACTCTTCCCGCAGTTTGCCTTTTATAATGAGCCGGGATATGTATAAAATGAACAGGATATTAGCGGCAATAGTGATGATCTGTATCTTGGCCATGGTTGTCAGGATTTACGTATGAATGAAAATAACATTGCAAGACTTACTTTAATACAATAATATAACGATCCGAAGTGGCGTATGGAAGATTTTCCCCCCAGCCTTGGGCTCATAATTACCGCTACTTCCCTGATCTTTAATCCGGCTTTTGAAAATACTACCAGTGATTCCGGCTCAGGGTATTCATCCGGATAATTGATAGCGGCAATTTCAATGGCATCCCTGTCGAACAGTCTGAAACCCGATGTGCTGTCATAAACATGCAGTCCGGTAAATAATCGGTTCAACCAATGAAAATATTGGATGCCCAATCTTCGCGCAAATGACGATTGAAAACCCTCCTTCTCTAAAAAACGGGAGCCGATCACAATATTAACGCCTGTTTCCTCGTGAAACCGGATCATTTTTGCCAGTTCTTTTGGCGGATGCTGGCCGTCACCATCCAATTGTATGGCCAGGTCAAAATCATTGTCGCGGGCATATAAAATACCCGTTTGCACAGCGCCGCCTATCCCCAGATTTACAGGCAAATCGATCACAATAGTATTATGTTTTTTAGCGACAACCGACGTATTGTCCTTTGAGCAATCATTAACTACTAAAATTTTCAATTGGTAGCCCGGTAGTATAATTTGCTGAAGTTCATGTAATACTGATGGCAGTGAAGCCTCTTCGTTATAGCAGGGAATTACGATCAAAACTTTAGCAGGCATTCTTATCAGCGGATATTAAATTTTAGCGTGAAATTAATGTGTTTTTTATGAAATGCAACAATTGTTTATGCTATTTGCAGCATGTTCACGTTTTTTTCGTGAACACCGTGAACAAACATGAACATCTGATAATCAGGCATATAAATTTAAGTGAGTGTTAAAAATCACACTCAGGCCACTCATTCAAGCAAAATATTGGGTTTATTTGTACCCCTCCATCAGCAAGGAAATAGCAAAATAGATACACAAAATTCATGGTAAAGGAGTTTTCCATAGCAATGCTTAGTTACAGCTAATGGGAAACCCGGTGTATTTGAAATTTAATTTACAAAAAAAATTGGTTTAAGTCTTCCATGTGACGGACTTAAACCAATTAAGATTATTGTGTTAAAATCACATTACACCGTTAGTCAAACACGTAAAAAGCGGATAGCATTAAATTATTGTTCAGCAGCTCGAGACTTACACCGTCTGTACCTGAACTTATTTGCTGATTTCCATATTTACTATGATAATAGGATAAATCGCCCAGGTTAACTGCCAGGCCTATTTTATGCGACGGATAGTAAACAAAGTCGGCATTAAGCCCGGCATGATAATAATGGCTGTTAGTATTGTAATTGGCCTGGTTATTATCAGGTGTATAGATCGCGTTCGAATTGGTATACTGATAACCAAGGTACGGCCCCGTGCGGATACCAATTTTATTATTATATAAAAAGTATTTACGCAGATAAATGGAGCTTGAATAACTCTTGTAAATCAATTTTGAAACGGCATTAACAGTGTGGTCGTTAGAATTGTCCGTTTCGCTGCCAAAGCCAATACTGGCTCCAATGTCAAGATTTTTAGCGATAAAATAACTGTAGTTGGGGTTTGCACTAAAACCGGTTGATTTTGTACTGGTCAGTTCAAATGACCCCGGACTAACATTCACGTAATTATAACTGCCCCCATTGGTGTAAAAACCAATACTGACACCTAAATTTTGATCCCCTTTTTGGGTTTGGGCCTGTGCTGCCTGTAAAACCAACAAAAACGATGTAATTAAAATTGCGAATTTTTTCATAAATATTTAAGTTTAGGATGATAAACGGCAAGTATCAACTAATATTTTAGTTTATTTGGTATACAGCAAAATATATATTTTAATAATTAGAGGCAACATACTGCGTAAAAAGCCGTTGGGCCGAATTGCGTTGACACGATCTTTAATTGCTGTTTACAACAAACTTTTTGTATTCAAACATCTCAAAGGGTATCGTGTTATGTCTAAACAAATAAGATAGTCATGACTAATACAGAAAATAAGACAACCGCAGGCACCGAGGGTGTACACGAGTTTAGCATGCAATACGGCGGACGCGAACTGGCTTGCCGTGTAGTAAAAGAAGGGGACAAACTTAGAGTGAGTATTGATAATACTTTATTTGCCGAACTGGAGACACATTGGGATGGCACAATCACCCAGGTATCAGGAAATACCTTGCCCGAATCAAACATTGAGTTTATCAAAAAACAGGTTTTGGGGCAGGATAAATAAGTTTTTAATGGCACCCTTAATAGGGGTAACTACCCCAGCACTTCTTCCAAAATTTCGTGAGATCGGATGTGGCCAAATCCTTCAATATGCAATGCGTAGTACTCCAATATTTTTTGGATCAGATAGCGGCGTTCATCGTTGGTGAACTTTAATAGATGCATGTTTTCAAAACTGCATCGTAATAAGTTATAAAAATTCTGTGTATGCGGTGGCGAAAGGTACGAAAAGCCATCAGGCTTGTATTTGCTAAAAACGCCGTTTTTCATGTCAAAATAGTCTGCATGGGAGGCTTGGTCCGGGTAAAACCCCAGGTACCGGGTAATCTGTGTTAAAAAAAGTAAATGGAAATTTGCCACTCCTTCTGATTGATGGTCAAGCCATTCAATCGCGTTAAATACAAAATCAAACAGGTTTTCATCAGCAGATTGCTGCCTCACCGTTTTATACAAAACCTCGTTCAAGAAAATAGCGAGGCAACTTTTTATCACATCATAAGGGATACTTTGCAATACCGGTGAGTTTTTCAACTCGGCTACCCTTTGCACCTGCCCGGTATTTTTATGATAAACAACCATATCCAGTAAATGCAGGGGCTGCAGCATGTTGCGGCTTATTTTGGCTTTAGGCTTTTTTACCGCGTTGATAATGTATGATTGCAGGCCAAACTTCTCTGTAAAGACCTGCACTATAACGCTGCTTTCACCATAGTCGGTAGTTTTGAAAACGATGCCCCTGGTTTTATGCAGCATAATGGATAAGGGCTAACAATTTGGGCACAAATATAACAAGGCCAATAACAAGTGCGCAAATAGCGGTGATTAGCACTGCTCCGGCGCTCATATCTTTCACTAAACCCGCCTTTTTATTGTATTCGGGTGATACCAGGTCTGTCAGAAATTCAAGGGCAGTATTAAACAATTCGGCTGTCAATACCATACCGACGCAAAGGATTATCCATAGCCATTCGTAGGTAGATATATGCAGGGCATAGCCTGCGTATACCGCTATCAGAACCGCCACCAAATGCACCCTGAAATTAAGCTGGGTAACCGCGGCATGCCAGATACCGCTCAAAGCATAACCAAAGCCCCGGACAAATTTTTTCATCAGTTCAAAAGTAATTTAAAAAATATTAAAAAGGATGTCAGCCTGAGCAATGTCATTGAGTTAAGGACATCAACCCCAAGGGAAATAACGTATCTGATTTTGCTCGTCCTTTATACAGCTCCGTTAGGCACCAAATGTGCTACAGGATTGGCCTTGAAGCAAATATAAAAGGCTATCAATAACAATAAGGCCCCGTTAGGCGCCAAATGTGTTACGGGATTGGCCTTGAAGCAAATATAAATACTATTAATAAGGCATCTGATTTACCCGTCCTCTATACAGCTCCGTTAGGCGCCAAATGTGCTGCGGGATTGGCCTTGAAGCAAATATAAAAGCTAATAATAATGTATCCAACTTGCCCGCCCTTTTATACGGCTCCGTTAGGCGCCAAATGTGCTACGGGATTGGCCTTGAAGCAAATATAAAAGCTAATAATAATGTATCCGACTTATCCATCCTTTTATACGGCTCCGTTAGGCGCCAAATTTGCTACGGGATTGGCCTTGAAGCAAATATAAAAGTTAATAATATTGTATCCGACTTGCCCGCCCTTTTATGCGGCTCCGTTAGGAGCCAAATGTTGGTAGAAAAAAAATAATCCCATATTATTTGCCCCTTAGGGGTAATACTTCACCACCAAGTCAATAATTCTGGTGCATTTAGAAAAATGTATAGGTCATCATCTTCAACCTCAAATTGTTCCCGGCAGATGTCAGAACATGCATGCCTTTAAAAAACTATCGTTCTAAATGACATTCCTTTAATAGAATTTCAATAAAACCTAACTAAATTTCGCTTCTTAATCATCATACTAACATGGACCTCAAACTAACAAATAAAGTAGCCATTGTATTGGCAGCAAGCAAAGGATTAGGTAAAGCAGTTGCTTTAGCGCTCTCAGCCGAAGGTGCAATTGTAGTCATCAGTTCGCGCAATGCAAATGAGTTGAATAAAACTGCGGCTGAGATACAAGCGCAAACCGGCAACAGGGTGATCGCCATTCCGGCTGATGTGTCTGATAGTGAGCAAGTCAAAAAGCTGATTAAACAAACCGCTGGTACTTTTGGGCGTATTGATATTTTATTAAACAATGCCGGTGGCCCGCCCTTTGATAAATTTGAAAATTTTGATGATGAAGCCTGGCAAAAAGCCTTTGAAGTAAACCTGCTCAGTTTTGCCCGCACCGCCAGGGAAATATTGCCGCACATGCAGAACGCAGGAGGAGGCCGCATTGTCAATATCATCAGCGGGTCAGTAAAATCAGTGCTGAATAATTCAGTGCTCTCAACAGCAATGCGTATGGGAGTGGTGGGCATGGCAAAATTAATGGCCGATGAATTTGGCCCTTACCAGGTTACTGTTAACAACATAGCCCCTGGGCTAATATTAACCGACCGCATAAAGGATACTTTACCACAAGGGGCAGATACTGAACAGGCCCTAAAAGAAAAAGCAAAATCGATACCGCTGGGCCGTATAGGGAAACCCGAAGAACTTGGCGCATTGGTGGCTTTTTTGGCATCAGAACAAGCGGCTTATATTAGTGGCACAACTATCCAGATAGATGGCGGGGCAAGCAGGGCGATTTTTTAGGTTTTGAGTTGGGGTCCCAATGTCCTTTTTATCAAAATAAGCCATATAGAGCAATTTTAACACATCCATTAAGGCTTTCTCCCCGGTTTTAAAAGCAAAATAATTATCCAAACTATAGATGCACCTTGCACCATAAACATGCTGCCGGTTATTAATGCACCACCCGGCCAGTGCATTATTTTAAACCCCATGCCAATCATAAGTATAACAAAACTGGCTGCAAATAGTGCTATGGGGTAACGTAAATTGCCCATTAGTAATTTTGCTGCCGTGCCTGTTTCAATTGTATCACGATGCTTACTATGCCGGCTATAAATAACGGTAACGATAAGCCAAACGCTAAGCTGGTCCACCTTTCAGCAAATTCATTAT
>JAQBOK010000222.1 GCA_028288085.1 Mucilaginibacter sp. | reverse complement strand
AAAACAGCTAACAAGCGGCAAATGGGAAGTGCAAACTTTGGAATTATAAAAAGATAAAAAGACTTTTTAGTTTACGGACAACATGGAGCATCCGGGTATAACACATTTTTATAAGATACATTTTGGTGGTGGCACGCCTGATCAACTCACTTCGATGAGAGGTGGTAATGGGGTTTCACTTTCGCCTGATGAAAAATGGCTGGCTATCCGTTATTCATATTCTAACAAACCTTGGGAATTGTATGTGCAGCCCAATAAACCGGGAGCCAAAGCCCTAAAGATCACAAATTCTGTAAGTGATGAATATAACTCCTACCCATGGCGCGATGCACCGATCATCACCTTTAAAAACCGGTACGGCAGCAATGTTTATGCGCGGGTTTACGAACCTAAAACCCCGGACCCAACTAAGCCGGCTGTAATATTTGTGCATGGCGCGGGTTATTTGCAAAACGTAACCTACTCCTGGAGTTATTATTTCAGGGAATTCATGTTTAACAACATGCTGGCGGATAATGGCTATTATGTAATGGATATTGACTACACCGCAAGTGCAGGCTACGGCCGCGACTGGCGAACCGGTATCTACCGGCACATGGGCGGCAAGGACCTGAGCGACCAGGTTGATGGGGTAAAATACCTGGTGGATAAATATGGCGTTAACCCCAAACATGTAGGTATGTATGGTGGATCTTATGGTGGATTTATGACGCTGATGGCGCTATTTACTGAACCAGATGTATTTACTTCGGGTGCGGCTATACGCTCTGTAACAGACTGGGCGCATTACAATCATGGTTATACCGATGAGATTTTGAACGAACCTTACAATGATGAAAAAGCTTACAGACAAAGCTCACCCATTTATTTTGCCAATGGTTTAAAAGGCAACTTGCTAATGCTGCATGGCATGGTAGATCAGAATGTGAATTTCCAGGACATAGTAAGGCTCACTCAAAAGCTGATTGAACTTCACAAGGACAACTGGTGGCTGGCGCCATACCCGGTAGAAGATCACGGATTTGAAGAACCGAGCAGTTGGACGGATGAATACAAAAGGATATTTAAGCTGTTTGAAGAAACGCTGAAAAAATAAGATCTACATAATAGGAAAGGGAGGAACTGCTTTTATTTAAAACTCAGTTCCTCTTTTTCTTCAAGGTTTTTAATAATATCCGTGCGGCTAAGTAATGCGGGGCGCAGCTTTTTATCAGACATTAGTTTTAACTGATCGGTAATATGTTTACTGCCGGGTTGCGACGCGTTGCCATAACTTAAGGACACCATTGCCTTTACCTGTTTGCCAAATTCTGTTACAGCTACATAAGAATCACCGCCCGCTGCTGTAAACTTATGGTCCCTGTCTGGGCGGTAGTTGATCGCCCTGTATGAACCAAATGTGGAGAAGGTTCCATTTGCAGGCAGATCAACATTGCCACTTTTAAAGCGATAAACAGAACCCCAGGGCACATCAAGCGCCCCATAGTGTTTAATTACCTCGTTAGCCGCCTGCTTTGATTTCCTGGCTGCATATTCGGGATATTTGAGCCCGTTCGGCGTATTTAAAGGGTCACTGAACGACCATTTGTTCCTGAAGATCGAATCCGGGTTTAAGTCAAAACACCATTGGATATATAATACTGCGCCCCTGCTTGCCGTATCTGTATGCCTGTCCCATGCTTTTAATACGGCGGCAGCTTTATGGGTCAAACTGTCGGGATATTCATTGGCATCTTTAACCAATTCATCTACAGACCTATCAGCGGTTTCAAGACCGGTGTTTAACTTATAGCCTACCAGTTCATCAAAAGTGATGGAATGTTTGTCTTTAATCAAATTGATAATACGCTGTTCGCGGTAATCCTGCGCGTACCATAAGTCGGGCGCTATATAAGATGGAAATTTATTTCTATCCAATACCATAGGATAGGTGCACAGCCAGGGTGCATCATTGGCATTCTGTACAAAACCACTTGCAGGGTCAATTACCTTGGGGAGTTCACTATAGGTCAGGTTTTTTGTTGCGATATATTTGGATAAGGTGCCATCCACCTTATTATGCCAAAACCAAAAATCGCCCTCGGTCCTTACCGGAACATCGCCGCCAAATAAATACATAATGTTACCGCCTTTATCAGCATAGATCACATTGAACATCGGCATCTGGAGCATTTTTACTGCCGATTGAAATTCAGCAAAATTGGATGCTTTTGCCATTTTATGATATTGCTCGTTAAAATAGACGTTATGCAGGCCAGCTATGCGAACAGCGAAGGCCTTGTTCCCTTTTTCGGCTATAACAGGGCCTTGTTTTGTGTATTTACACACCAGTTGCTCTTCTTTCAGGGTGCCATCGCTTTGTTTTATTTTAAGGGTAACATTCCTTGTTTCAAAGGGGAGCACTTTTCCATCAAGCAAGTAGCCGTTATCCTTTAAGGTAAGCTCGTAGCGGGTAGAGGCGTTAATGGGGTTTACGGTATGCGTCCATCCCAGGTTATTGTTGAAGGCAATAGCCAATACAGGCATTCCTATTAATGTTGCGCCGTAGGCGTTAAACCCTGGCGCGTTTAAATGGGCCTCAAAAAATGTAAAATAACCCTGCCACGGCAAATGTGGATTGGCCATTAACATAGTATGCTTTGACGCAGACCGCGAAGGCGCTATGGCCAACGCATTTGATCCCGGCAAAGTTTCCTTTACGGAGCTGTAAATATCATTAGAAGCAATAAACCCGAGGCAAAGTACATTAATAGTATGGGCGATCACGTCTGTGGAGATAACCGGTAATATTTGCTTGTGCACCTTATCAATAGCTTCGGGATGTGCTGTGGCGTAATCGTTCATACCTTTTACAAAAGCATCCAGGTATGACTTATATTCTGGATGCTGCTGCTCATAAACCTTTTGTGATATACCTGCCAAATCAAATTTCTGTATAACCTCGTCATTCCTGACATAATTTTTACCCCAGTATTCCGCTGCCTTACCCCTTGCTACTCCATATAACTGCAATACCAGGTTAGCGTGATTGTGCATCTGCGCCCAGCCAAAAGCATAATACATTGCCGCTGTTGTTTTACCGTAAATATGGGGTACGCCATAATTGTCCCAAAGGATTTCATTTTTAGTAACCTGCGCGTCAACACGGCCAAAAAAGAATAGCAAAAAACACAGCACCAAAACCGGCCTGCTTTTTAACGGGTAGATAAGGGTTTTCATTAGGTAAATTTGAGGTTTGTAATAAAAAACTAAGTTTCCACAGAGCAAGTTAACAAACGCTGAGAAATAGTTGATATTGTACAAAATTTAAATCCACGTTATGCCAAATAAACGAAGAGTAAATTATGGGGTTGATGCCCCTGGAGTAATCAGGAACCTGCTTATTGCCGGAGCCGTCACTATTATTATATCTTTCGTTTTCCCGGTGGTAAAAATGGGTAGTGTTAGTATTGATATTAGCTGGCTTTTTTGGACCGGGGCATACCTCTCTTTAAGCGGTTTTTTGATGTTAGGTTATTCCCTGTTTGGTAAATTCAAACACAGGGACCGGATGCTGAACCTGATTAATTGGTCTGGTGACGAACAGGTATTGGATATTGGAACCGGCAAAGGTTTATTAATGATTGGCGCAGGCAAAAAACTAACAACCGGCAAATCAATAGGCATTGATATCTGGAATGAGGAAGATCTGTCAGGCAACAATATAGAGAATGCCTTAAAAAACGCAGAACTTGAAGGGGTAAAAGATAAGATTGAAATAAAAAACGAAAACGCGATGGCGATGAGTTTTGCTGATAACTCGTTTGATGTGATACTTACTAATTTATGTTTACACAATATCTATAATAAAGAAGACCGAAATACGGCATGCAAAGAGATAAGCCGGGTATTAAAAAAAACGGGCGTGGGCATTATATCAGATTTCAGGCATGTTAAAGAATATAAGCGCGACTTTGATCAGCTTGGGCTGCAAACAACACTGCTTTCAGCCAATTACTTCAGCACCTTTCCGCCATTGAGGATACTGGTTATTAAAAAATTGTGATGCTAATTAAACCAGCGCTATAACCGCCCACAAAGAAACACCCGATATCAGCACCCAAAGCATAATACCCTGTAATAAAGGAACAACTCCTACAGATTTTAATACTTTTAATGACAGGCTTGAGCCGATGAGGAAAAGTGTGAGTGTAAGCCCGGTTTTGGCCAGGTAGGTGATATAAGGAATAATAGGTTTTATAAAAGGAACGTATGTATTTACCAGCATAGCCAGTATAAACAGTCCGATAAAATAAGGCAATTTAACTTGCTTATTACCGGTTTTAAATAAAAATGCTGTAAAAAATGCCACCGGGATTATCCATAGCGCACGGGCTAACTTAACTGTTGTAGCTATTTGTAATGCCTGCGCCCCATACCTTGAAGCCGCTCCCACAACAGAACTGGTATCATGAATAGCGATAGCGCACCACAAGCCAAATTGATTTTGTGACAAATGAAAGCTATGGCCAACTACCGGAAAAATAAACAAGGCAATTGAATTTAGAATAAATATAGCACCCAAAGCAACGGATATTTGTTTCTCCTCTGCCTTAATGACTGGCGATAATGCTGCAATTGCGCTTCCACCACATATGGCAGTACCAGCTGAAATTAAAAAAGAAGTCTTTTTGTCGATCTTAAGGTAGCGGCCTGTTATTATCCCTATTGTTAACACCCCGGTTATAGAAGCAACTGTAAACAGTATACCCTCGCGGCCGGCGTGCATGGCGCTAAAAATATTCATGCCAAACCCCAGCCCTACTACTGATACTTTTAGCAGCCAGTTAGTCGCTTTATGATTAAGGTACATAAAAGGGTTCTCCATAAGCTGGGCCAATATCAATCCAAGTAATAATGCAGTTGGAGGTGACATGAATGGAAAAAGACAAATTAATGCGGCCAGGATGAAAACCCCCTTCCGGGTGTTATCGCTAAATAAAAGTGAATGGCCTATGTTATGAGTTCTTGCAGTATTCATTTCTTTTGTGTTTTGATAGCACAAAAGTCGGCATCAACCCAAAGTGAGTCAAATCGTAAAATCTAATTGCCCATTACTTAAAGTTATTGGCTGTGTTGTGAGAAGTGAAAAAACAGATCAGCCAAACCGGCTATTTTACCCTGTAGGGTGATAATGTAAAAGCTGCGTTCAATAGATAAATTCTCAACATCTATTATCTTGAGTTCGCCCCTTTTTATTTCTTCTACAACTGCATGAATAGATAAAAAAGCCATGCATGGCGCATTTAATAAGTATGATTTTATACTTTCAGTATTGCCAAGCCGGATTTCGACCGGCAAGCCGGATGGGTTTACCCCTGCTTTTTTTAAGGCATGATCTATAACTTCCAATGTTCCGGAACCTTGCTCACGAAGAATAAATTTTATGCCTTTTAATTCTTCAATCTTTAGGAGGTTTCTGTTTGCTAAAGGATGATGGCTACTGCAAACTAAAACAATCTCGTCCTTTAAAAATTCATGGTAGCTGATCTCGGTATTTTTTGAATATCCCTCTATGATGGCTATTTCTATTTCTTTTGCCAGCAGGGCCTTTTCAATTTGCCCGGTGTTACCGGTAATCAGGCTTAACTGAACATCCGGAAATTTATTTCTGAACCTGGCTAATAGCGGGGCAACAATATACTGTGCAATAGTGGTGCTTGTGCCAATTTGGAGCAGCCCTTCTTTACGTTTGTTAAGGGCGTTTATTTCAAATTCTACGTCCCTGTACAATTCAAATATTTTTTCGGCCTTGCTAAGCAGTAATTTACCGGCCCCGGTTAAATTAATGCGGTTTCCCTTTCTTTCAAATAGTTTGGCCTTGTACTGGTCCTCCAGCTCATGTATATGCTTAGTTACAGCGGGTTGCGTAATAAATAATTCTGCCGAAGCCCTGGTAAAACTCAGCCTTTTAGCAACCGTATAAAAAACCTTTAGCCTAAAATCAGACATGTTGCTAATATAGGATTAAGCAGGCAAAAGTTATTTATCGTTTACCTATCTTAGCATTGTTAGGTGATGAAAAATATAGTCCTATTTTTAGTGTTGATTTTTTGCCTGGGTTGTACTCACAAACCCGCGAAAATAAATGTTGCCATATCGCTTGCAGACAGCAATCATTCAGTAAAAATCAAAGGGTTTGATAAGGCAGTTATAGCTGATATTGGCAGAGATACCGCCAATGGCATATGGCAAAGTTTGCTGCCTGTTTATAAGATGCCGGCCGATACCGACATGAAGGATTATCAAAACGCGCAACCGGGAAATTACCGGGTTGCCGACAGCGTGGTGGTTTTTACTCCGGATACGCCGTTTAGAAAAGGACAGGTATATTTTTTGCGATTTTATCAGCATACCGAAGGGGTAAATGCCTGGCAGTATATAAAAGACAAAAAACGTCCGGGTTCTTTGAGTTATACAGATTTGACTTTTAAGTATTAAACATAAAAATGCTATTGAAAATCAAATAAAAAATCTTACATTTGCATTAAAATAAGGAAAGAGGGGGCATTTGTCCCCTCTTTTATTTTATCAATCAAATTACAGTCCCGATATTAACAGGGAGAAAATTTTGATAATGGATATTGAAAAGAGGGTTACAGAACTGGTAGAGGAAAAGATAGCCGACAGGCCCGATCTATTTTTGGTGGATGTAAAAATGCATTCAAACGGAAAGCTGATCATCCTGGTTGATGGTGATAAAGGAATAGGCGTTGGTGATTGCGCCCAGATAAGCAGGCATGTAGGTTTCCATCTCGAAGAAGAAAATGTACTGGAAGATGCTTACAACCTGGAAGTTTCATCGCCCGGCATTGATTCGCCGCTAACTTTACCCAGGCAGTATCTAAAAAACATAGGGCGGCAATTAGCCATGAAAATGGCTGACGGGAGTAAAAAAGAAGGTAAATTGACAGGAATGACGGAAGATGCTATCATTATAGAAGAAATAAGTAAAGAAAAAGGGAAGAAAGCCGAAGCAATTGAAAGCGTAGTCCCTTTAATGCAAATAACAGAAACAAAAGTTTTAATATCATTCAAGTAAAAAATGAGCAATATTAATTTAATTGAGTCTTTTCAGGAATTTAAAGATTTCAAAAACATCGATCGCCCAACCATGATGAGCGTACTGGAAGACGTTTTCAGAAGCATGATCAGGAAAAAATATGGTAACGATGAGAATTGTGACGTGATCGTTAATACAGATAACGGCGACTTGGAAATTTGGCGCACACGGGTGGTGATGGAAGATGGTTTTTCGGAAGATGATGACCTGGAGATAGAACTTGCCGATGCAAAGAAATTGGATGCCAGCCTGGAAGTGGGCGATGAATACATTGAGCAGATCACACTGGAAAGCTTTGGACGCCGTGCCATACTGGCTGCACGCCAAACACTGGTTTCTAAAATTTTAGAGCTGGAGAAAGACGAGATATTTAAGAAATATAAAGATCGTGTGGGTGAAATTGTGACCGGCGAGGTGTACCAGGTGTGGAAAAAAGAAACACTGGTACTGGATGACGAAGGAAACGAGTTGTTGCTTCCAAAATCAGAACAAATACCTGCTGATTATTTTAAGAAAGGCGATAGTGTAAAAGCGGTTGTGAGCAAGGTAGATATGCTGAACAGCAATCCTAAGATTATCATTTCACGTACCGCACCTGAATTTTTACAGCGTTTGTTTGAGCAGGAAGTTCCAGAAATATTTGACGGACTTATCACTATCAAAAAAATTGTACGTGAGCCTGGTGAAAGGGCTAAAGTGGCTGTTGAATCATATGATGACCGTATTGATCCGGTAGGCGCCTGCGTAGGTATGAAAGGATCACGTATACATGGTATAGTACGCGAATTGAAAAACGAGAACATTGATGTGATTAATTACACCAATAATTTACAGTTATACATTCAACGTGCTTTGTCGCCAGCCAAAATAACATCCATTAAACTGGATGATGAGAAAAAAACAGCCGCAGTGTATTTAAAACCAGATCAGGTATCATTGGCTATCGGTCGTGGTGGGCACAACATAAAACTGGCAGGTAAATTGACCGGTTATGAAATAGATGTTTACCGTGAAGCTGATGAGCAGGATGAGGATGTGGACATTGAAGAATTTTCAGATGAAATTGAAAGCTGGATACTTGATGAGTTTAAACGTATAGGTCTTGATACTGCAAAATCAGTACTGGCTTTAACGGTTAATGAATTGGTTAAACGCACCGATCTGGAAGAAGAAACCGTTAAGGATGTGTTATCAATTCTGCAAGCTGAGTTTGAATAAACAGAATAAGCAAAATTAAAATCGTATTTTTGCAATAATAAGCAGAGAAAGTAATAATAAATGTCAGACGACAAATCTATAAAACTATTTAAAGCAGCAAAGGAGCTGAATATTGGTACTGGTACCATCGTTGATTTTTTAGGGTCGAAAGGATACAAAATCGAAAAAAACCCTAATACCACTCTCGACGGTGATATGTATACTGTTTTGCTTAAGGAATTTGCTGTTGATAAAATTATTAAGGAAGAGGCCAAGCAGATCAGCATAGGAAAGATCAGGAAGGAAGAACCAGGCCATATTCCAGACAGACCGAATGAACAGCGGCGGTCAAGGGATTTTGAGAACGAAGAGATCCTGATAAAAAATACAGGCCATTTTTCGGCACCTGCTGAAAAACCGAAACCAGAGCCGGCAAAGGTTGAAGACCGGAATGAAGTAACTTTACCGGGTGTAAAGGTGGTTGGTAAAATTGACCTGAACGCACCACATCGTGTTGAGAAAAAAGAAGAACCGGTAGTTATTAAAACTGAGGTTGTTCCGGAAGTTATAGCTGAACCAAAAGTAGAGGCCCCTAAGCCCGAACCAATTGCTCAGCCCGAACCTGTAAAAGAAATCAAAGAAGAAATACCGGAAATTAAACTGCAGGAAAGTAAACCCGAGGAAAACAAACCCGAGGAGAGCAAGCCGCAGGAAATTGAGCCACCAGTGGTTGTAACTCCGGTAGCCGCACCTCCAATAATAACACCTCCGGTAGCTGTAACGCCAGAAGTGGTTGAGCCTGAGGTGGATGACGTGATAAGAGCAAGGGCTGACCGTTTAAGCGGGCCAAATGTAGTTGGTAAAATTCAATTGCCGGCAGATGCGCCTAAACGTAACCCGGTAGCATCATCATCCAATACTAACAGTGCAGCTGACCATAAACGCAAAAGAAAGCGTAAGGATAGCCACCAGGGTAATGCAGGTGGTGGTGGTGGCCAGCAACAGAACACTACTCCAAGCCAACCGCCAAATCCAAACCGCCCTGATTTCAGGAACCGGGGTAATGGCGCCGCGCCAGCTGGAGGCGGAAATGCTAACCGTCCTGATTTCAGGAACAGGAGCTCATCTCCTAATACACCTAAGGAAGAGCCAACAGAAAAAGAAATACAAGATCAGATAAAAGCAACGCTGGCCCGTTTAAGCGGCGCTGGTAAGTCGGGTAAATTTGCACAACGGGCTAAGTTCCGCAGGCAAAAACGCGATGATGTTGCTGCAAGTGCCGAGGAATTGGCATTAGAGCAGGAACTGCAATCAAAAGTATTGAAGGTTACGGAGTTTGTTACGGCAAATGAGTTAGCCTCCATGATGGATGTTTCTGTTACACAGATCATTTCGACATGTATGAGCCTTGGCTTATTTGTATCCATTAATCAAAGGCTTGATGCGGAAACGCTGACTATTGTGGCCGATGAATTTGGCTACCAGGTAGAATTTGTAAAACCACAGGACGAAGAAGGTAACCTGGATACACCGGACGATCCGAAAGACCTGTTGCCGCGCGCACCTATAGTTACTATAATGGGTCACGTAGATCATGGTAAAACATCACTACTTGATTTTATACGTAAAACCAATGTTATAGCCGGCGAAGCGGGTGGTATAACCCAGCACATAGGCGCTTACGAGGTAAGTTTGCCGGATGATAAAGGGAAGATCACCTTCCTGGATACACCGGGTCACGAGGCGTTTACTGCCATGCGTGCAAGGGGTGCCCAGGTAACAGATATTGTAATTATAGTAATAGCCGCTGATGACAGCGTGATGCCACAAACCCGTGAGGCCATAAACCACGCACAGGCAGCTGGTGCACCTATCATATTTGCGTTTAACAAGATAGACAGGCCGGGTGCAAATTCGGATAGGATACGCGAACAGCTTTCGGCCATGAATATTTTGGTTGAAGAATGGGGCGGTAAATACCAGTCACAAGAAATATCAGCCAAAACAGGGCTAAATATTGATAAGCTTTTAGAAAAAGTATTACTTGAAGCCGAGTTACTTGAGTTGAAGGCTAATCCCAATAAAAGGGCCGTTGGTACCGTTATTGAAGCCGCTCTTGATAAAGGCCGTGGTATTGTTACTACCGTATTGGTACAGGCGGGCATGTTAAAAGTGGGCGATCCAATACTTGCCGGCTGTTATAGCGGTCGTGTAAAAGCGCTTACAAACGAACGTGGCCAAAGGGTTGATTTTGCAGGGCCTTCAACACCTATACAGGTATTGGGTATGCAGGGGGCCCCTACTGCCGGTGATAAGTTCAACGCGCTTGAAAGTGAAGTAGAGGCACGTGAGATTGCTAATAAACGCTTGCAATTACAACGCGAACAAGGCTTGCGTACGCAAAAACACATTACTTTGGATGAGATCGGCCGTCGTTTGGCAGTTGGTAACTTTAAAGAACTTAACATTATTGTTAAGGGTGATGTGGATGGTTCTATCGAAGCACTGTCTGACTCGTTGCTTAAACTCTCAACTGAGCAGATACAGGTTAATATTATTTCGAAAGCTGTTGGACAGATATCTGAATCAGATGTATTGCTGGCCTCTGCCTCAGATGCGATCATTATTGGTTTCCAGGTGCGCCCTTCAGGAAGCGCCCGTAAGCTGGCCGAACAGGAACAGATCGATATCAGGCTTTATTCCATCATCTATGATGCTATAAACGAAATAAAGGCTGCCATGGAAGGCATGCTGGCACCAACTTTTGAAGAGAAAATTGTAGCTAATGTTGAGATACGTGAAACCTTTAAGATCAGCAAGGTGGGCACTATTGCCGGTTGTATGGTATTGGATGGTAAAATAACGCGTAACAGTAAAATAAGAATTATCCGCGAAGGCGTAGTGATCTACACCGGCGAATTAGCCTCCTTAAAACGCTTTAAGGATGATGTAAAAGAAGTAAGTACAGGGTACGAATGTGGTTTGAACATTCATAACTTTAACAATATTGAAGTAGGCGACATAGTTGAAGCCTATGAAAATGTAGAGGTTAAACGTAAACTGTAATAAATAAATTATTCCCTTATTGAAAAGGCCCCCGATTTCTCGGGGGCCTTTATTTTTTTATTTGTGATGTACTATCCTGTGATGTCTTCTATGATGTCTTTTAACTACTTTGTGGTGTTTGTCGTGATGGATTTGTGCACTCGCAGCCTGGTAACTAAAAGTTGCCAGCAAAATAATAACTAATACTTTTAAAGCTTTCATAAATTAAAGGATGATTTTAAATGGTTTGTGTTACAATTTTAATGATATTATCGTATTATTAAATATTTACAGGACCAGTTTAATATTATAGTAAGTTACCGGCCTGATAATATAGATCAAAGTAAGTATTAGGTGATAAATCTCGCAATAGACGATACTACAAAAAACCAACAGTAACAAGATTAATACAAAAAGGACGTTTTAGTCTGTTTCTTCATTAACTGTTTGATTTGTAAGTAAAAGTAATGTAAATTCCGTTTTCCCTTTTGCCTGAATATCTTTTTATCGCTTTTTGAATGAAAAAATGTATCCCCAAACTATGTGTTTTGTGTTTTTTAAGCACAATTTGTATAGGTAAATCGTTCGGGCAGGAAGCCCAGAATGATAGTACCTATTTGAAAAATATGCTGGCCCAAACGGTGTCAAACTTTAACAAGTCCATAGGTCAGCAATCAAGATTATACAATGGCGCTGAGTACCAGTTATATGACCGCACTATAAAAGGCACTGCGCTTTTTCCGCTTGATGCAGAAACCTGGGAGTTGGGGCAGGTTAATTACGATGGAATATTTTACAAGGATGTACCCATGATGTATGATATCTATAAGGATGTTGTAGTTGTGCTCCTTTACAATAAATTTTCAATGTATACTTTGTTAGATGAGCGTGTACACGATTTTAATTTATCAGGACATCATTTTGTGAGAGTTGAAGCGGATTCCTTAAATAGCAGGTCGGGCATCGGTACTGGTTTTTATGATGAGCTTTACGGGGGGAAAATTGAGGTTCTGGCTAAAAGAACAAAAACCATTCAAAATTCAACCAATGTAACAGCTAATCTTGAAACCTACTTTATCGAAAAGAATGATTACTACCTCAGAAAAGGAAATGCATATTACAGCGTGGGCAGCCAAAGCTCTTTCCTGAATGTGCTGAAAGACAAGAAAAAAATTCTGCAGCAATACATCAAAGATAATAACATCAAGTTTAGAAAAGATCCGGAAGGCGCTATGGCCAATATAGCCGCTTACTATGACACTTTGCCCAATTAATACCAGACTTTATATCACTAACCGTTTAAAGAATCATTTTTCCAATTTAAGCATAATGTTGGCCAGTTGGCAGACAAAAAAACCAAACTAAGCGAGGCGATTTCATAAGCACTATTGAAAACAAAACACTTAGCGAATAAATGAATAGACTCATCCGCCATTGGAGGGTCACCGCTAAAAAACAATTTATTGTAATGAAAAAAATTTACTTTTTAAGCTTATGCTTCTTGGTTTTTTTTAAACTGGCATCTGCCCAGGATGGAAACAAAAAAACGATCAGCGTTAATTTTCAGCAAGCCAAAATTGAACAATTTGTAAGCGAGCTGGAATCAAAAACCGGGTATCATTTTTATTATAATCAAGCCCAGTTTGATAGCTTAAAAGTAACCGTACAGGTGACCGACAAACCGCTCGAAACGGTTTTAGATATGGCTTTTCATAGTACAGATTTTCATTATGCAATTACTCAGCAGCAAGTATTTTTAACAAAGGGGCGTGTGGTGCAAACAGAACTGGCTTCTGGCTTTTTTAATACTCAACCTGCCACCGAAACAACCAAACAAGCAGCTGTAATAACTGATTATGCGGAAGAAAAACAACAAAAAGTGCCGGTAGCCACTACAGAAAATAAACTTTACGAAATAGGAATAAAAACAAATATCATTAAATCGGGCACGGCCAACCTGGCAGGCTATGTACGTAACATTAAATCAGGCGAGGGAATAATTGGAGCAAGCATTTATGACCCGGAGTCAAAAATTGGTTTAGCTACAGATCAGTTTGGTTATTATTCACTTACCCTGCCACGCGGCCGGCACACACTGATTATAAAAGGTTTGGGCATGAAAGATACCCGGCGCAGAATTATACTATACTCTGATGGGAAGTTAAATATCGAACTCCAGGAGCAGGTAACTTCCCTAAAAGAAGTGCAGATATCAGCCGAAAAAGTAGCCAACGTAAGAAGTGTGGAAATGGGGGTTAACAAGCTGGATATAAAAAGTATTAAACAAATACCTACCGCATTTGGTGAAGCTGATGTATTAAGGGTGGTATTAACCCTTCCGGGTGTGCAATCTGTAGGCGAAGCCACTACTGGTTTTAACGTGCGCGGTGGATCGGCCGATCAAAATCTTATCCTGCTAAATGATGCTACTATTTATAATCCTTCCCACTTTTTCGGTTTCTTTTCGGCCTTCAATCCTGATATAGTAAAAAATATTGAGCTGTATAAAAGCAGTATCCCCGAAAAATTTGGAGGCCGTTTATCTTCTGTTTTAGAAGTAACCGACCGCGAGGGCAATAAAAAGAAATTTACCGGATCGGCGGGTATAGGCCTGTTAACCAGCAGGATTAATGTTGAGGGGCCGCTAATAAAGGATAAAACGTCATTTATCTTCGGAGCCCGTACAACCTACTCTGATTGGCTGCTAAGCTTATTACCTGATGCCTATAAACACAGTTCAGCATCATTTTATGATGTTAATCTTGATATAAGTCACCAGATCAACGAAAAAAACAATATTTATATCACCACTTATTTCAGCCAGGACAAGTTTAAGTTGAACAGCGATACCGCCTACGGATATAGCAACAGGAATGGCAACATCAAATGGAAGCATAATTTCAACAACAAATTGTACAGTGTATTAACCGCTGGTATTGATGATTACAGGTATGATGTATCAAGCAGTGCCAATCCCATTACTGCTTATAAGCTGAATTTTGATGTGAAACAAACTGATTTCAAGGCTGATTTCAATTACTATTTAAACAGTAAAAACACGGTTGATTTTGGGTTGAGTTCAATCTACTATAATTTAAATCCGGGTGATAATGAACCGAATGGGGCTAAATCATTGGTGTTGCCCGATGTTGTTCCGGCTGAACAGGCGCTGGAAAGTGCTTTATATTTAGGGGATAAATATGATATAACGCCTGATTTTACTATCAGCGCCGGCGTAAGATATTCTTTATATGCCTACCTGGGAGCCCAAACGGTTGATACCTATGCTCCAAATCTGCCAAAAGAAAGCACTAACATATTAGATAGCACCGGCTATAAGAAAAACCAGGTAATTAATACTTACCACGGTCCAGAAATAAGGGTTTCGGCACGATATGCTTTAAATGAGAACCTCTCTATAAAAGCCGCCTATAATACTTTACGCCAATACATCCATTTACTTTCAAACACTACCGCTATTTCGCCAACTGATACATACAAGCTAAGCGACCCTAATATTAAGCCTCAATTTGGCCAACAGGTGTCATTAGGAATTTATAAAAATGCCAAGGCGAACACCATCGAAACCTCTGTAGAAGTTTATTATAAGAAGATAAACGATTACCTGGATTATAAGAGCGGTGCAACGCTATTACTAAATCAACATATTGAACAGGACGTTGTTCCTACCCAGGGCAAAGCATACGGAATTGAGTTTTTGATCCGCAAAAATACAGGCAAGCTAAATGGATGGGCCAGTTATACTTACTCCCGCACTTTTTTACGGCAGAATGATCCAAATGTGGGCGACTTGATCAATAATGGAAGCTTTTATCCGGCCAATTATGATAAACCACATGATTTTAATTTTACTGGTAACTACAGGTTTAGCCACCGGTTTAGTGTTTCATTGGATATGACCTACAGCACCGGCCGGCCAATTACGCTGCCTATAGCCAAATATCAATACGCAGGAGCAGAAAGGGTTTATTATTCTGATAGAAACGCCTACCGGATACCCGATTACTTCAGAACAGATTTTTCAATGAACATTGAGGGTAACCATAAAGTGCACCAGCTAACCCATAACTCATGGACTATTGGAGTATATAACCTTACCGGACGTGCAAATGCATACTCGACCTTTTTTACAGAACAGGGCGGCGCAATAAATGGATATAAGCTATCCATATTTGCCAGACCTATTCCGTTTGTTAATTATAATATTAGATTTTAAATAACACGTTTTTGGAAATGAAAATGAATAAAAGAATATATATATTTTCTCTGATCGCCATTTGTGCAATTATCGCATTTCATGGCTGCAGAAAACCATATTTGCCACCGGCTATATCGTTAAGTGGTAATTACCTGGTGGTTGAAGGTGTGATTAATACAGGCAACGATTCTACCATAGTTAAATTGAGCCGGGTAGTTAAACTATCTTCCTCTAATGGTTCGAACCCCGAATTAAATGCAAAAATATCAATTGAAAGTGATGCAAATGCCAGCTACCCGTTAGCAGAAGCAGGAGGAGGGCGCTACGTAATAGCCGGTTTGAATTTAAGCGCAGCAAATAAATATCATTTGAAGATCGTTACATCGGATAATAAAACTTATCAATCTGATTTTGTACCTGTAAAAAATTCGCCACCAATTGATAGTGTTTACTACCTGGTAAAGGGTAATAATTTACAAATTAATGCGGATACACATGATCCTGCAAACAGCACCATATATTATCGCTGGGAATTTACAGACGCCTGGGAATTTCATTCGGCATATAATTCGTTTTCAATAGTTTCTCATGACCCGTTTGACACCATACTTTTCAGAACTCTTTCCCAGCAGATCTATACCTGCTATAAGGGCAGCGCCTCAACAAATATCATTTTAAATTCTTCTGAAAAATTATCAAAAGATATTATCACCGGTAACGCAGTTAACCTTATTCCCTCAACTTCTGAAAAGATAGGAATACGTTACAGCATCCTGGTTAAGCAATATGCCCTTACCAAAGAAGCTTACAAGTATTGGCAGCAACTGAAAAAAAACACAGAGCAACTGGGTAGTATTTTTGACGCACAGCCATCCGAAATATCAGGCAATATTCATTGTGTAACTAATCCGTCTGAACCGGTTATAGGTTATATAAGCGCAGGTACAGCAGCACAAACAAGGATATTTATTAATACCCGTAGTTTACCAGCCTGGCGTGCAACAACGCCTTACGATCAATGTACATTAGATTCATTATATTTTTCTAATCCTAAAACCGGTAACAATGATGTCAGGGATTATATTTATACGGGCTTTCAGCTTCCTGTTTATCCTTTAGCCCCTCCCGGTGGTAAAATTGTTGGGTATGCAGCATCAACCCCCGAATGCGTTGATTGTACTTTAAGAGGATCGTCTACCCCACCCAGCTTTTGGATCAACCAATGAAAAAAACAGCTTACATAGCTTTTTTAATAGTGTCTGCATTAGTAGTAACAGCAGGGTGTAAAAAACCGTACCTCCCCCCTGTTGTTGCAGTAAGCAGTAATTTTCTTGTAGTTGAGGGTTTGATCAATACCGGCAGTAATTTGCAGGATTCAACCATTATTAAATTAAGCCGTACGGTTAAACTGGCTTCATCCAACAGCTCAAACCCTGAATTAAAAGCGACTGTTAAGGTTGAAAGTGATGCAAATGTAAGTTACCCATTGGCAGAAACGGGTGATGGATACTATATGGCCCCTGGCTTAAATTTAAGCGCGGCCAATAAATACCGTTTACAAATTATTACAGCGGATAGCAGAACCTATCAATCCGATTTTGTTCAGGTAAAGAATTCGCCACCTATAGATAGCGTTAAATATTTGGTTAAAAGCGATGGGGTGCAGATCAATATCAATACCCACGACCCCGCAAATAAAACAACTTATTACCGCTGGAGTTATGATGAAACGTGGATTATCCACTCAAACTATAACTCCCATGAGGAACTCATAACAACGCCGTTTGACACAATTGTATTCAGACCGGCAGCCGACCAGATTTACCGGTGCTGGCAAAGCCATATTGCTAATGTTATTGTTTTGGCTTCCACGGCCAATTTGAAGCAGGATGTAATTTCACAAAATGAGTTAACATCCGTTGCCTCAACGTCTGAAAAAATATCAGACCGCTATACTATATTGGTAAAGCAATATGCCTTAACCGGAGACGCCTTTAAATACTGGCAGCAATTGAAAAAAAATACAGAGCAACTGGGTAGTATTTTTGATGCCCAGCCGTCAGAGATACCCGGAAATATTCACTGTATAACTAATCCATCCGAACCGGTTTTGGGTTTTATGAGTGCAGGCACCTTTTCACAATCCAGGATATTTATTGATAACCTTGATCTGCCATTATGGAAAGCCACGCCTGCAATTACCGGGTGTACAGTTGATGTATTTCCTTATAAAGACGCCGATGGGATAGATGAAGTGAGGACCTTTTTATATTTTGGACATGAGATACCATTAGATGCCATACAACCACCCGGAAGCCCAATTTCTGGCTACACTGCAGCATTGCCTAAATGTGTAGATTGTACTTTACGGGGAACAAAAACACAACCCAGCTTTTGGATAAACAGATGAAAAAAATAGTTTACATAGCTTTTTTAATTGTGTCTGCATTAGCGATAACGGTGGGATGTAAAAAACCGTTTATGCCTTCGGTTATTTCAACAAGCAGCAGTTTCCTGGTGGTGGAAGGCATAATTAATACCGGCCAGGATTCTACCATTATTAAATTGAGCCGTACGGTCAGCTTGTCTTCTACTACCACTTCAAAACCCGAGTTAAATGCAATAGTAACTGTTGAAAGTGACGCAAATGCTACCTACCCACTTACGGAAACCGGAAACGGAAGCTATGCAGTACCCGGGCTGAATTTAAGTGCAGATCACAAGTATCGATTGGATATTACCACTTCTGATAATGTGGTGTACCAGTCGGATTTTGTTCCGGTAAAAAATGCGCCACCTATTGATAGTGTAAATTTTATTATAAAAAGTGACGGTTTAAATATCAACGTTAATACGCACGATCCCGCAAATAAGACAATTTATTATCGTTGGACTTATGATGAAACGTGGATCATTCATTCCTTCTTTGATTCCAAGGAAAAACTCATACTTGTTCCGTTCGATACAATTGTATTCAGGCCGCTTTCAGAGCAGATATACGAATGCTGGCAAAGTCACCTTGCCAACGTTATTGTTTTAGGTTCATCAGCCAAATTAAAGCAGGATATAATTACTCAAACTCAGTTAACATCCGTTGGATCAACTTCCGAAAAATTATCAGACCGTTATAGTATATTGGTGAATCAATATGCCTTAACAGAAGATGCCTATAACTATTGGCAGCAATTGAAAAAAAATACTGAACAATTGGGAAGTATTTTCGACGCCCAACCGTCAGAAATAATTGGCAACATTCACCGCGTAGGCAAAGCCTCCGAACCTGTTTTAGGATACATAAGCGCGGGCTCATTTTCGCAATCAAGGATATTTATTGATAACAGGAAGCTGCCCGCGTGGGCGGCGCCGCCAATTGATGGGTGCCCTCTTCATTATTTCCCCCACAGTGACGCAAATGGGATAGATGAGGTTAAAACTTATTTATTTTTAGGCTTTGAAATTCCTATAACTTCGGTAACCCCACCGGGATCTTCGGTAATTCAGGGCTATACTGCTTCGTACCCCAATTGTGTTGACTGTACTTTAAGGGGAAGTAATAAAAGACCGTCTTTTTGGATTGATGATTAAAATATAAGTATGAAAAAAATGATAAATATTTTTAGGACCGTTGCCCGTGGGCTAGCATTATTAATGCTGCTTTCGTTAAGCAGTAATGCCCAAACCTTAAATGAGATCCAGGGCAGTTTTAATAATTACAGACAAGGCGCCTTGCAAGAGAAAGTATTTGTTCATACAGATAAGGGATCTTATCTCACCGGTGAGATACTGTGGTTTAAAGTTTATACAGTTGATGGTATTTATAACAAGCCACTAAACCTGAGTAAGGTTGTTTATGTAGATGTGCTGGATGATGCCCAGGTACCATTGTTACAGGCCAAAATTGCTTTGCACAACGGTAAGGGAAGCGGCTCGTTATATATTCCGGTTTCGGCTACTAACGGTAATTACCATTTAAGGGCTTATACCAATTGGATGAAGAATTTTAGTCCGGATTATTATTTTGAAAAGAAGATCACCATAGTAAACCCAGCCAGATCGCCGGAAGTGCTGACCAAGCAAAACAAAGCAGACTTTGATATTCAATTTTTCCCTGAGGGAGGCAATTTACTAAGTGGCGTTAACAGCAAAATAGCATTCAAAGCTGTTGGCAAGGATGGCAAGGGGATAGGCTTTAAGGGGGCCATTATTGACCAAAAAAATGATACTGTAGTACGGTTTGAGCCATTAAAATTTGGCATGGGCCATTTTTCATTTACGCCTGTAGCCAATAGTACCTATAAAGCAGTTATCAGGACAGACAATGTCAGCCCTGTAATTAAGGAATTACCCGCTGTTAACAGCCAGGGATATACGATGCAATTAACCGACAATGGGTCAGGCCAGTTACAGGTGGCTGTTAATAGCAGCAATACAGGCGGACAGGTTTATCTTTTTGCCCATACCAGGCAGATGGTAAAACTGGCTAAAGGAGAATCACTAAGCAATGGGATAGCCCACTTTACTATTGACAAAAGCTCACTGGATGACGGAATATCTCACATTACAATTTTTGATGGTGATAAACATCCTGTATGTGAAAGACTTTATTTTAAACGGCCATCCAAAAAGTTATTGATAGAAGCCACGGCCGATCATCAACAGTATAGTGGCCGTAAAAAGGTAAATATCTCTGTTTTGGCAAAAGACCAGGCTGGCAAACCCTTAAATGCTGATCTATCTATGTCAGTGTATCGTTTAGATGCTTATCAAACAGTTGAGCCGGGCGATATTGCAAGCTATTTTTGGTTAAGTTCTGATCTGCGCGGAAATATAGAATCGCCTGAATATTATTTAAAAAATAGTACCGCTGAAACTGATGAGGCTTTGGATAACCTTATGCTATCGCAGGGATGGCGCAGGTTTCAATGGAGCGAGGTATTAAAAAATCAAACCCCGGTATTTAGTTTCCTACCGGAATATAATGGGCATATAGTTAGTGGAAAAGTAGTAAACATAGGAAATAGCACGCCCGCAAATGATGTGATCGCTTATTTTGGAATTCCGGGAAAAAGGGTACAGTTATTTACATCCAAGAGCGATTCATCGGGCAGACTGCTATTTAACACCAAAGATTTTTATGGTCCGGGCGAAATTGTGGTGCAAACCAATTCGATAAAAGACACTACCTACAGGGTAGACATATTAAGCCCATTTTCGGAACAGTATTCAAAGAATATATTACCGGGGTTTAACGTAACGGTCGATATGCAAAAATCCCTGGAAATACAAAATTTGGGCATGCAGGTTCAAAATATTTATGCCGGTAATAAAATTAAACAGTTTTATGATGCCGGTATTGATAGCAGCGCATTTTTTGGAAGGCCATATAAATCATACAAGCTTGATGATTTTACCCGTTTTACCACGATGGAGGAAGTGCTGCGCGAATATATAAGAGAAGTATATGTAGTGCGCCAGCAAAAGAAATACCATATTAAGATGATCAGTGAAAAGGGATTTCTGGAAGGCGATCCTTTGGTAATGCTTGATGGCATACCTATATTTGATATAGATAAAGTGATCGCTTTAGACCCCTTAAAGATAAAAAAGCTTGACGTTATGCGCAGCCGTTATTTTTGGGGGCCAGCCGATGCAGAGGGAGTTATGAGCTACACCACTTATAAAGGTGATTTGGGTGGGGTAGAGCTTGATCCACATGCGGTAGTATTGGATTACGAGGGCCTTCAATTGCAACGGGTATTTTATTCGCCGGTTTATGATACAGCCAGCCAGGTGGCAAGTCGTTTACCCGATTTCAGGAACTTATTATTCTGGGCGCCAACAATAAACACAACCATACAGGGAAAAAACCAGGTTAGCTTCTACACTTCAGATATGGAAGGGCAATATATTGGGATAATACAAGGTATGGCTGCCAATGGTGAAGCGGGTAGCCAGTCCTTTACTTTTGAAGTAAAAAAATAGTTTACATCCGTTGATCTGAACAGTTAAATTGTTAAGACCAGCGGACTGTATTCAATATCGTAACAGTATAGATACAAACCACATAAAATGATTTCAGCCTTGAATAATTTTATGCGAAAACACGTAATTAACTGATAATCTGTTACTAATAAAAGCGGCGAAATCCGGATAAAAAAACAACATTCTGATTAAACCTTTATAGGTAATTTTAGTCCAATGAGTAACAAAAATAAAAACTCAGGAAAATATAATTTATTATCAGAAATTCTGTTCTATAAAAAAAATATGAAAAGGTTAAATAAATATGCATTCGGTTTGGTTGTAACCGGATTACTTTCAATGGCGCTAATTTCTACAGCTAATGCACAACGTGGATTTCATGGCGGTGGCGGCGGCGTTCGTGTTGGCGGCGGCGGTTTTCACGGTGGTATAGGCTTTCGCAGTGGCTTTGGTTTTGGGTTCGGTGGCCTTTTCGGTGGCGGATACTATGGCTACCCACGTGTAGGGTTTCGTTTAGGTTTTTTACCGTTCGGTTATTACCCGTTTTATTTTGGTTCTGATTTGTATTACTATTATGGTGGTGCTTTTTACAGGCCAGTTGATGGCGGTGGCTATGAAGTTACTGTGCCACCGGTAGGTGCAGTTGTACCGGCATTGCCAAAAGGGGCAAAGTCCATTTCTATCGATAACCAGCAGTATTATGAATTTAATGGGGTTTACTACCAGGAAAGTGTTGATGATAAGGGCAAAAAAGTTTATGTGATTGCCGGCAAGGATGGTGTTTTAAATACCAACAATGCTGCCGAAGTTGATAACGCGCCTCCGGCTCCACAGGTTGGTGATGTGGTAAATGAATTGCCTGCTGATTGCCGCAAAATAACCCTAAATGGTAAAAAATATTTTGTATCGCCTGACGGCATTTATTATGAAGAATTTACAGATACGCACAACTTTAAAGCATATCGTATAGCAAGCATACCAGCTGACGATCAGAATTAATTTTTTGCTATCCTGAATAAACGAAAGAGCCTGGTTTTACCGGGCTCTTTTTGTTTTTATAGCATCCGGGCTGAATTTTTGATCATACAATAAGAAAATAACCATTACGTAATAAACCTTTTACAAAGTTATTAGTCGAACAATAAAAGTTTAATTACCGATAAAGATTATGAAAAGCTTGTATAAATATTTGTCTGCATTCGCATTTGCCGGATTACTGACAATGGGATTAATTACAAATGCCAACGCGCAACATGGCGGGCATGGAGGTTCAAGAGGTGGCGGTGGTGGTTCTCATGGCGGTGGCGGTGGCGGCTCTCATGGCGGGGGCTCTCGCGGTGGCGGTAGTGGATTCCGTGGCGGCAGCAGTTTTCATGGAGGAAGCAGCGCCCGCAGTAGTGCTGGATTTCATGGTAATGCAGGCTTCCATGGCGGGGGCAATAGTCGTGCAGCAATAGGTGGCCGTGGCGCTGTAGGCATACGTGGTGGTTCAGCTTATCGTGGCGGTGTAAGGGGTGGCGCAGGTTATAACAACAGAGGGTTTTACAGAGGTGGTCGTTATTATGGCGGCGGCGGACGCTATTATGGCGGACGCTATTATGGTGGACGCGGTTACGGCGGGCGCGGCTATGGTGGACGTGGTTACGGCAGGGGCGGTTTTAGATTTGGATTTGGTTTCGGTTACCCGCACATTGGGTTTTATTTAGGCTATCTGCCTTATGGATACTATCCTTTCTATTATGGTTCAATGGACTATTATTATTATGGAGGTACTTTTTACAGGCCATATAATGGCGGTTACGAAGTAGTGGTTCCCCCGGTTGGCGCGGCAGTGCCTTCATTGCCTTCTAATGCACAACCAATAGAAATTGATGGAGCACCGTATTACGAATTAAATGGCGTTTACTACCAGGAAAGCATTGGTGATAATGGTAAAAGGGTGTATATAGTAGTTGGTAAGGATGGGGTATTAAACACTGAAAATGGTACAAACGACCAACCTATGACAGACAGCGACGACCCTATTATGGATAATAATTCGGCGAATAACAACCAGGTTCAAAATACAAATCCGGCCCCTACAGTGACCGTAAAGGTTGGTGATGTGGTAACCGCGTTACCTGCCGATTGCCGCAAGGTTACTCTGAATAAAAAGAAATTCTATGTATCAGCCGATAATGTTTTCTACGAAGAATTTAAAGATGCTGATGGTACCGGATATCGTGTTGCAAGCGTACCTGGAGCGAATGATTATTGATTGTCAATATCCGTAAGGATGAGAGGCTCCGATTAACGTCGGGGCCTTTTTTGTTTGTTTTTCCGATTTTTTGTACTGAAAAAAGGCCGGCGCCTCTTCCAAAATTTTCAACCATCTTTATAAATTTTCTTTATACTTTAAAAATTATTCTATTGCTGCTTGAATTGTTGTTATACGTGAAATAAAAAGCGGATATTGCTCAATGGCACCTGCTTTGACAATCACCAGATGAGAATGTATAATATAGAAATGAGAGATCTAAAAATGAAAATAACCTTGTATAGTTTAACATTGGCAACAGCTTGCATTTTAAATACAGGTTGCCACTCGCTAAACAAAACTCAAAAGGGGGCAGCCATTGGCGCAGGAACGGGTGGAATAATTGGCGCTTTTATTGGCAAGTCGGCAGGCAATACAGCTTTGGGAGCGATAATAGGTGGCGCCGTTGGCGGTACGGCAGGCGCTTTTATCGGGCATAATATGGATAAACAAGCTGCCGAGATCAAACAGACCGTACCGGGAGCAACTGTTGTGCGTGAAGGTGAAGGTATTATTGTAAAGTTTGATTCGGGGATATTGTTCGATGTGGACAAAACGGATGTTAAACCGGCGGCACAAACCAACCTGCAAAATTTAGCCGCATCCTTGCAAAAAAATTCAGAAACCAATATCCTCATCATTGGCCATACCGATAACACTGGTTCTGCTGCATACAATGCAGACCTATCTGTGAGGAGGGCGGGTACTGTTAAATCATATCTTAGTTCGGCTGGCATTGATGGCTCGCGTTTAAGCACCCAGGGGAAAGGCGAGACCGAACCAATTGCCGATAATAACACTTTAGAGGGAAGGGCAAAGAACCGCCGTGTAGAGATTGTTATTGTGGCAAACGACCAAATGAAAAACCAGGCAAAGCAGGCGGGTAAGTAATCATATAAAAATATCAATTGAAGGTCCAGGCAAATAAAAAACTGTCCGGGCTTTTTTTATGTGGTGTGAAAAAATCGGGACAAAATAAAAGCCCCCTCACTCTTGCAGTTTGGGGGCTTTCAACCTAAACCTTATCACAATTAAACCGGCAAGTTTGCCAGTTCAGATTACTATAACGCAATTACTATACCAATAATTGCCGATGACTGTTATTTAATTGTAATGAATTTATTTAGCTGAAAACAAATATCGTGGTTGTAAATACTGTGTTATTTAGTTTACAAAAGTGTTTCTTTTGCAATACACTTTGTAGGATTTTATATATGTTTTGATACATTGCGTTTGCGCAGATAGGCATCTAATAAAAACAAACCGAGTATCACATCAAAAAACAGGAACCCTTTTATTACTGGTCCGCTAAAATAATTTTTCATATCGGGCAGCTTCAGACTTTC